>NZ_DDOI01000070.1:0-13764 GCF_002341575.1 Marinobacter sp. UBA2498
TCGCGCCCTGCTTCGGGAAGGCTGGGATGTTCTTGACTGGAACTTCCGCTCTTGTGGCGGGGTTATGAATCGGCAACCGAGGTTCTATCACAGCGGCGCCACCGAGGATCTCGGCCTGGTGGTCAACCACGGGTTGTCAGGTGCTTACGACACCCTGTTTCTTTCCGGGTTCAGCATGGGGGGCAATTTGACGCTGCTTTATCTGGGCGAACAGGGCGAGCGTGTTGATAGCCGGATCTGCGGAGCCGTTGCCTATTCGGTTCCCTGCGACCTGGCCGGCAGCGCAGATATGCTGGCGTTGCCCAGCAGGAAGATCTACATGCAGCGCTTTCTCCGGGATCTGAAGGTAAAAATGGAGGAAAAGGCGGAGAGGTTTCCGGACCTGATTGATATTTCGGGGTTTGATGCCATTCGCAGCTTTCATGAGTTTGATGACCGCTACACCGCGCCTCTGCACGGTTTCCGCAATGCCCGGGATTACTGGGCCCAGTGTTCAGCATTGGGGCGAATGCGAGATATCCGCGTGCCGGCGCTGATGGTGAATGCCGCTGACGACCCATTTCTGTCGGCGCGCTGTTTTCCGGAATCCCGGCGGGAGCTGGGCGCTCATGTGCGCCTCGAAGCTCCTCGTTGGGGCGGCCACGTCGGGTTTGTCGAGCATTCGAAAGATGGCTTTTATTGGTCAGAGCGCCGTGCGCTGGCATTCCTCCAGGGATTGACCTGAACCATCTTTATTGCAGGATCGGTTTGAGCACCGGCCAGACATTCTCCAGCAGTTTGCCCTGGGCTTCCTCGGTCGGGTGAATCCCGTCGTCCTGCATCAACCCGGCCTGGTTGTAGATGCCGTCGAGGAAAAAGGGAACCAACGCGGTGTCGTATCGGTCAGACAGCTTCGGATAGATTTCGGCAAACATCTCTGTGTAGCGCTGTCCGTAGTTGGGCGGTATCTGCATGCCCACCAGTACGGCGCGAGCACCCGAGGTCTGCACCTTTTCGATCATGGAGGCGAGATTGGATTCGATTACGTTGGGGGGGAAGCCGCGAAGGCCATCATTGCCACCCAATTCAATGACCACGACGTCGGGCTCGTTCTCCTCAAGGAGATCAGGCAGCCGGCGGGCACCGCCATCCGTGGTTTCTCCGCTGATGCTGGCATTGACCACTTCCCAGTCGCTCAACCCTTTGCTCTCGAGCCGGTTTCTCAGCAACTGCACCCAGGCAGTTTCGGAGGGCACTCCATAGGCCGCACTGAGGCTGTCACCTACGATGAGCAGCGTGTTTTGACTGGCCACTGCCGGCAGCGCCAGCACGGCAAACACGAGAAAAAGAATTGATCTGACGTACACCAATGCCGTATGCATAGACAACCAATACACCTTTAAGCCGTTTTCGAGACCCAGGATCGGGAGATTCCGTGAATCAGATGACCAATGTTAACCCGGATAGCCAGAGCCCAATGTTACGGGTAGATAACCTCACCCACCGCGTCAGTGTTGAAACCGATACGCTCACGATCTTGCAAGGGGTCACTCTCGAAATCAATCGGGGAGAATCCGTAGCCATTGTCGGGCGCTCCGGTTCTGGTAAAACCACTCTGTTGGGTTTGCTGGCGGGTCTTGATACGCCCAGCGAGGGGACGGTGGAGCTGGACGGCTCGGTGATCAGCAAGCTCAGCGAGGATGAGCGGGCAAAACTCCGCGCACACCGGGTTGGTTTTGTATTCCAGTCTTTCCAGCTTTTGCCGGCGCTAACCGCGCTCGAGAACGTTATGTTGCCGCTGGAACTTGCCGGCATGGCGTCGCCGGAGAAGAGGGCCCGTGAGCTACTGGAACGGGTTGGGCTTGGCGAACGGCTGACCCACACACCCAGACAGCTCTCCGGTGGTGAGCAGCAGCGGGTTGCCATCGCGCGGGCATTTGCGTCTGAGCCGCTGATCCTGTTCGCTGACGAGCCGACGGGTAACCTGGATAACCGCACCGGTCAGGCAGTGTCTGATCTCTTGATGGCGTTGAACCGGGAGCAGGGCACAACGCTGGTGATGGTAACCCACGATGAACACCTGGCGGCTCGCTGCAATCGGCAGTTCCATATTGAAGCCGGCGTTCTGAGCGAACCGGAAGCAGCCCAGGAGATGGCGCACTGATGGCTGCTGCAAAAAAACTCATGTCGGTTCGCCGGGACTGGCGGGAACGGGATGTTCGCGTCGTTCTGGCCGCTCTCATCATCGCCGTTGCCACTGTCGCCACCATTGCCCTGTTTGCCAGTCAGCTTCAACGCACCCTGGTTTCTTCAGCCAGCTCGTTCCTGGCAGCGGATCGCCAGCTTGAGGCAGAGAATGGCCGACCGATTCCGGACGCCTGGCTTCAGGAAGCCGCCGATCAGGGCCTGAAAACCGGTCGAATGGTGGAATTCTCCACCATGGTGTTCGGTGACGAGAATTTCCAGCTGGTGTCAGTCAAGGCCGTGAGCAATGAATATCCGCTTCGTGGCGATATCGAAATCCAGCGGAACCCGACAGGTACCCGGGAGCTGGTAAATCAGGGGCCCGGGCCAGGAGAGGTCTGGATCAACCCGCGCTTGCTCAGGCTGCTGGATCTCGAAGTCGGCGAGTCGCTTGAAGTTGGTAATCTGAATCTTACCGTGTCCGGCCTGCTCATCCGGGAGCCGGACGGCGGTTTCCGGCTGTCGGCACTGGCCCCCCGCGTGATGATGCATGTGGATGATGTGGCCGCCACCGGGGTCATCCAGGAGGGCAGCCGGGTTGAATACGTCTACCTGTTTGCCGGTGATGAAGCTGCGCTGGAATCGTACTACCAATGGTTGGAACCCAGACTCGAACCCAGTCATGAATGGGCGGGTGTCCGGGATGGCGAGACCTTCTCGCGCTCACTCGAGCGAGCCGAGCGATTCCTGCTGTTGGGTGGCAGTCTTGCAGTCCTGCTTGCCGCCGTGGCCGTGGCTGTGGCGAGTCGTCAGTATGCCCTTTCCCAGCGCGATACCGTGGCACTTCTGAAAACGCTGGGGCTCAGCGGTGCGGGTATTGGCGGTCTGTACCTCAAGCGCCTCGCGCTCTGGGGTGTCACCGGGATCGTGGGCGGACTGCTGGTCGCGATGCCGCTGTACTGGTTGCTGATTCACATGCTGAGCCAGGTGCTTGAGCGCCCGGTGGAATTTCAGCTCGATCCGTCTGCATTGGTGCCCGCCTTGCTGACGGCACTGGTCTCTCTGTTTGCGTTTGCCTATCCTCCCGTTCGCAGGCTTCGCAATGTTCCGGCGATGCGTGTACTGCGCAGCCAGCCCGGTGAAACCGGGCGCGAGGCCCTGCCGGATATGATAATTGCCATTGTGGCGGTTTTCGGGCTTGTGTGGATGTATGCGGGCGAACTTGCCCTGGTGGTTTCCCTTCTGGGGGGGCTTGCGTTGCTGCTCGGGGCACTTGGCCTGGTGGGTTGGCTGTTGGTTGCAACACTGCGCAAGGTTCGCGGCGGTGGTAACGCCTGGCGTTTGGCCCTGGTGGGGCTGTACCGGCATCGCCGGGCCAGTCTTTCCCAGATTGCCGTATTTGCGATGACGTTGATGCTGGCGGCCACGCTGATATTGGTGCGTACCTCTTTGTTGACAGACTGGCAGGCCCAGTTGCCGGATGACGCGCCCAATCATTTCCTGATCAATATTGCACCGGAAGCGGTCGAGGACGTCGATTCGTTCTGGCAGGAGCGTGGCCAGCCACTGGACAAACTTTACCCGATGGTTCGAGGACGCTTGACCGAACTCAATGGTCAGCCAGTCAAGGAAACGGTCAGCAAGGATGAGAATGTTAATGCTCTCAACCGTGAACTGAACCTGACCTGGATGTCGGCCTTGCCGGACGACAACGAGATAGTCGAGGGCGCCTGGTTTGGTGAAAACCAGAAGGAAGGTGTCTCGGTGGAAGCGGAGCTGGCCGGAAAGCTGGGACTGTCACTGGGCGACGAACTGACGTTCACCATTGGCTCGGAAAAGGTGACAGAAGCCGTCACCAGTATTCGGACGGTCCAGTGGGACAGCATGAAGCCCAATTTCTACATGGCGTTCCCGCCGGAGGGCGGGCTCACCGAGATGCCCGCGACCTGGATTACCAGTTTTTACCTGCCCAAGGACAAGAAAGATGCCCTGAACGAATTTTCCCGGCAGTTCCCGACGGTTTCCGTTCTGGAAATTGATCATGTGATCGAGCGGATCCAGGAGATCGTCCGTCAGGTAACCCAGGCGATTGAAGCCATTCTGGCGTTGATCCTTGCCGCCGCGCTGGTGGTGATGGCTGCAGTCGTCAGTGCGACGCTTCAGGATCGACAGCGGGAAGGCGCGCTGCTGCGAACACTTGGCGGGCGCCAGAGGTTGCTGGTTCGCAGCACCATGCTCGAATTTGCGTTGCTGGGTGGTTTTGCGGGTGTGCTTGGAGTGGTTGCCGCCGAAGCGGCAGTCTGGGCGCTTCAATTCAGGATGTTCGAGGGCACGTTCCAGTGGCACTGGCACGTGGTGCTGCCGATTCCAATCGTAAGCGCCGTTGTTCTTGCCCTGTTCGGCCGCTGGCAGCTACGGCCGGTGTTGAGTGTATCGCCGATGCTGTTGTTGCGACGCCTTGAGTAGCACCGGGCGGCTTCAGCGGTAGTTGGCGAGAATGGCATCCAGCTCGCCATTCGCCTTCATCTTCGCCAGTTCTTCGTTGAACTGGCTGGCAAAGGGCTGCCAGTCTTTACGCAGCATCAGTCGGAACCCGTAATTGCTGATGCCTTCGCTGCTGATGTCGAAATGCTGCCGCAGACCCTCGTTTCTGAGAATCCACTTTCCGACGAGCCGGTCGGCGACCGCGGCGTCGAAACGGTCACCGTGCAGTACAAAGGTGAACATGTCCTTGTCTCTGGCAACATCAAAGCGGCGAATCCGACCTTCCTCGAAGTAGGGCTCAAGCAGCGGATAACGGTAGCCGAGGTGGGTGACAATGGTTTTGGAGATCAGATCGTCCGGGCTCTCGTAGTAAAAGCTGGATTGTGCTGGTACAAAAAACACTTCCTCGATGTCGACTATCGCATCGGTAAACAGGAATTTCTCCGGGTCGTCCGCCCACTCTTGAGCCCTTGGTGTGGCATCGATGTATCCATCAAGCAGCATCTGATCTACACGTTTACGGGGGATTTGCTCAGCGATTACCCGGTATCCAAGCCTCTGGGCTACCTCGGACACCACATCCCACATGATTCCTGATGGTTGGCTCTGGTCACCGATGAGATAGGGTGGGTAACCATTGGGGGAAATATTGAAGCGGAAAACCTTTTGTTCGCCAGAGGCATCCTGTGAGGCAAAAACTGGCGAGGAAAGTGCAGTCAGTACAAGAAGAAGGACGCCAAGAGTGGCATTAACAGGGCGGGGATATCGGTTTTGCATGTGGTGGGGCTCTCTACGGAACAGTACTGTAGGTGGATAATGAACCCGGCTATCATCCCTGCCAGAATTGGCTAATTCTCCTCTCTTGCTTGATCAATTTCAATGATGTGAAGTCTATCTTCACACAAGGCAAACGCCGGGGGCCAGGCAGGGCCCCCGGCGAAACAGTCACGCCCAGGCGCGGCGCAGAACCGAGCGGGCATCCTCCAGCGTTACTTCCTTCGGATTAAACATTATGGAACCATCATCCAACGCCATTTCAGCGATGTGGTCCAGCTGTGCCTCGGTTACCTTACCGGTTTCCTTGAGTGTCCGGGGCAGCTGGCAGCGCTTGTACAAAGCATCCCGCAACTTCCGGATCGCGGAAATACTGGCCTCTGCCCGTCGGCTTGCCGGTGTTGCTGCAAAGACTTTGGGGCCCTCGAGATACAGTAAAAGTTCACCCAGGGGTTCCCGGATGGTTTCAAGGTTGTACTCCAGGGCGTAGGGCAGGTAAAGACTCATGCAGAGGCCGTGGGGCAGGTGGCAGACGGCGCCGGTGGCGTGCCCCAGGGCATGCACCAGACCCACCATGGAGTTGGAGAAGGCGATGCCGGCCATGGTCGAGGCTTGCGCCAGCTCCAGTCGTCCGTCGCTGTCTTTCGGGTTGTCCATGACCTGAAGGAGTGACTGGCTGATTTTCTTGATAGCCGCGGTCGCGTAGGCGTCACTCAATGGGTTTTTCGCCATGCAGGTGAACGCTTCGGTTGCGTGGGTCATGGCGTCCATGGCTGTGGCGGCAGTAATGTGCGGCGGCAGGGTGAGGGTCATGCGCGGGTCAATGATGGCCGCGTTTGGCAGCAGGAACGACGACGTGAAGGGCAGCTTGACGCCCTTGGCTTCATCGGTGATGACCGCAACCGATGTAACTTCCGAACCGGTCCCGGCTGTTGTCGGCACCACGAAGAAGGGCTTGAGCGGATGCTTGAGCACACCGGCACCGCTGTACTTGGCGATATCGTCACCACCCTCGGAAACCAGGATGTTGACGGCCTTGCCGGTATCGATCGCCGAACCGCCGCCCACGGCGATGATGGAGTCGCACTTTTCCTGACGATAGATGCCGGCGATATCGCGTACCACCGTGGTCGAGGAGTCAGGCGGAACGTCATCATAGATGGTGGTTATTTCCAGCCCGCTTTCCTCGCAAGCTGCGATCACGGGTTCCAGGAGGCCCGCAGCCCGCACGCCCTTGTCGGTTACGATCATTGGCCGTTTGGCAGCCATTCCGGTCAGCTCGTAAGGGATGTGTTCAAGGGCGGCCTTGCCGGCAATGACTTTTACCGGGCAGAAGAACTCATAGTATTTATTGGTCATCACGCTCTCACTGTCTCAACGAAATTGGTGGCAACTTTCAGGTAAATGCGCGCGGCGCTGATCAGCTTTTCCGGCAGGTGGAGGTCGGCCGGGTATTCCTTCACGGCGCGCTCGGCGACCATTTTCGGCAGGATGAAGGACTCAAGCCGGTTCAGTACCCGCGTCATCCGCACGGCATAGCTGATGTCGCCATCCACCAGCATGCGGTCATTGGCGAAAGCCACTGATGTTTTTTCCTGGAAAGACAGCACCAGGAAAGCGTGGGCGATGTGCTTGAACTGAATCGACAGGTCGATCGGCCGTGGGGCCTTGTCACCGTGGTAACGGAAACGCCCCTGGCCGGTATGCTCGACGATCAGCTTTGAGCCATCCGGCATCACCATCATCTCAAACAGGAAACCGTCAGGTAGTGCCCGGGCTTCGTTCTGAACCTTCTCGTCCACCTCGCTCACAGCCTGCAGGGCTCGCCCCATCACCTGGAACATCAGTTCCACGTACAGTCGGCGCGCCTGGAAGACCATGGGCTGGATACGTTTCGCTAGCATGTCCGTCATCCAATCGTTGTTGATGTCATCTGATTTTTAGAGTTATTGCTCTAAAAGTCAATGGAGGCGATGACAGAAGATGTGCGTCAGACCGGCAATCTTGATCCCGGGCAATAAAAAGGCCGGAATCCCTCGGGACACCGGCCTTCTAAAGTCTACGATTCCGGCGGCAATTATTGCGTGAGTGCCGCCAGTTTACGTTTGGCCTCTTCAGCTACGTCCCCACCGGCTTCGGCGGCCTTGCTGTAATAGGCAATGGCTTCATTCCGGTTATTCTGTTTTACCGCAACATCGCCCAGTCGAAGGAAGGCAATGGAAGTGGGGACGGTTTCATTGGCTTTGGTCAGATTCTCCCTGGCCTTGTCCAGATTGTTGAGCCTCAGAGCATTCAGGCCATTGTAAAGGCGATACTTGAACATCTCGGGGTAGAGCTCCACCGCCTTTTCAAAGTCGGCCGCGGCCTTCTCTGTTTCCTTCTGGTCCTGATAAATGCGGCCGCGAAGGGCATAGAACATGGCTTCCCGTGGCAGCAGACGGATGGCTTCGTTGATCTTGTCCAGCGCGGGCTTCATCTCGCCTTTGGAGGCCAGCTCCATGGCCTTGTCATGGGCATCGTAAGCCGGTTGCAGCGAACGGAGTTTGGCCATCTTGCGTTCATAGACGTCCTCACCGCGGTAGCCGCCCGCGCCAACCTTCTGCACCAATTCGCGGTTCTCCTGCACGCGTCTCGCTGAGGGCGGGTGGGTTGCGAACAGGCCATCAATGAAACTGGACTGACGCCCTTCGGATAGTTTCAGAAACAGCTCCTGAAGCTCTACCGCCGCCTGTGGGTCATAGCCGGCTTCTTTCATGTAGATAATGCCGTAGTGGTCGGATTCGAGTTCATCGCCCTGGCTGTATTGCGCCAGCGCAAGTTGCGCCCCAAGGGCAGCACCACCCATGATCAGACCGGCCCATTCGTTGTCAGACAGGGCAAAACCAAGTCCGGCAACGCCGGCGCTAATCAGCATTCCCTGCTGCATGCGCTGAACACTGTGCCGGGCTGCCGCATGAACAATCTCGTGCCCCAGAACCGAGGCAAGTTGAGCCTCGTCGTCAAGCTCTGTCAGCAGGCCACGGTTAATGGCGATCTTGCCTCCGGGAAGGGCCCAGGCATTGGGCACACTGCTGTTCAGAACCACGAATTCGTAGGGCAGGTCCGGTCTGTCACTGACCCTGGCCATTTTCTGGCCAACCTCGCTCACATAGAGCGTCAGCTCCGGGTCCACATAAAACCGACCGCCCTGGGTTTGCTGGGTGGGCACGTACTGCTCGGCGCCCATGGCGAGCTCCTGGCTTTCACCGATCAGCGAAAGCTGATTTTCCCCGGTAACCGGATTGACCGAGCAGCCGCTGAGTGTCAGTGCCAGCGCAATGGCTACCAGGCTGTTTTTGATGGCAGACAGGTTCACAGTAAGCTCCTTTTTGGATGATGCGATGTCGGGTTCGTTCAAAACAGTTGCCCGCTTCCTGAATGGGCAGTTTATAGCACATGATCGGCCATCAGTGGATTACCGCAACCTGCCCGGCGGTGGTGACGAGCAGGCCCTTGGCGTATCATAAGCGTCTGTTCCCGCTCTGTTTCACCAACTTCGCACCCAAGGCAACCCATGAGTAATTTACTCGAACTGATCGCTTTGCTCTGGTTCCTCGTCTGCTGGCTGGGTTATACCGAATACTCGAAACGCCGTGCCGCGGACCGTCCCTGCCTGTCCAACACCCTCGACCTTTACCGGGAGGACTGGATGCGCGTCATGTTGCGGCGGGAAAACCGGATTGCCGATGCGTCTGTGGTCGGAAACCTGGAGCGCAACGGTGCGTTTTTCGCCTCCAGCTGCCTGCTGATTCTCGCGGGTATTATCACCGCCCTCGGCTACACCCAGGAAGTCATGGAAGTATTCAGTACCATGCCCTTCGGCACATTGCCGACCCGGGAAATCTGGGAACTTCGCATGGTGGTGCTGTTGGTGGTCTTTATCTACGCCTTTTTCAAATTCACCTGGTCCATGCGGATGTACAACTTTGTGTCGGTGATGGTGGGCAGTGCCCCTCCGCCAGACGACACCAAAACCAGCCCCGCTGGCAGGGAGGCGTTTGCACGAAGTGCCGGCAACATCTGCAATCTTGCCGGCGATGCCTTTAACCTTGGGCTGCGGTCCTACTATTACGCACTTGCCGTGGTAGGCTGGTTTATTCACCCGATTGTCTTCATGGCGGCGTCCACGCTGGTTGTTGTCGTTCTCTATCGACGCGAGTTCTGTTCGACGGCACTGGAAGCATTGAGGGCAGGGAAGGTCTTCGAGGAGCCGCTGCCCGGCAAGGCGGAAAACAGCCCAAAACCTAAAAGCTGATCCACAGGTTGAATCTGAATGAACGATGATATCCGACGGAAACGGGTTAGCCGTTTTATAGCCACCCTCAACCAGGCCAACGAGCTTGGTCTGTCGGTTACCGAGGCCACAAAAGGCAGCCTGACACTGTGCCTGCCCTACAGTGACCGCATTATCGGTAACCCGGACACCGGGGTGATTCACGGTGGGGCCATCACCACACTGATGGATACCACGTCAGGGTGCGTGATCCTTTGTGCCCTGGAAGATTTTGAACTCTGCCCGACGCTGGACCTGCGCGTGGACTACATGCGCCCGGCCCAGCCCCGCAAGCCGGTTTATGCCCGGGCTGAAACCTACCGGGTAACCCGGAACATTATTTTTACCCGCTGTGAGGCGTTCCAGGAAGGCGGTGAAACCATCGCCAACTGCGTGGCCACCTTCATGCGTATCGGGAAGGATGCCAGCCCGAAACATTACCGGGACCTGATTACCGGGGGTGAAGAATGACCGATCCTGAAATCCTGCGTTACACCCAGGAGACCGGTGACTTCAGCCGCATGCTCAGCAGCATTCCCTATGCCACCTGGATTGGTCTTCAGTGTGAGCAGTTTGGAGACGACCTGATTTTCCGTCTGCCCTGCAAAGACTCCAACCTGGGTAATCCCATCCTGCCGGCCATCCACGGGGGCGTGATCGGTGGCTTCATGGAGATGTCCGCCAACATCTACCTGATCATGTCCCAGGAAAGTCTGCGCATGCCCCGTATCGTCGATTTTTCCCTGGATTATCTCCGCGCCGGCCTCAACCGGGAAACCTACGCCGAATGCCGTCTGACCCGCCAGGGCAACCGCGTTGCCAACGTGATGGTCAGCGCCTGGCAGAAATCCCGCTCGCAACCCATTGCGACTGCCAGGGCGCACTTCCTCCTCGAAGACTGATCTTGCCTATACTCCGGGGCTTGAAATGCCCCGGTGTGCCCCCACTTTTTGCTCAGACTGAGATTTTTGTGCAGGAGCGAGCACGGAGGCCGTTCCGAAACACGCTGTGAATACGTCCATGTACGCTCGGCTCCGCCATCCATGGCTCCGCACGGTTTCGGAACGGCCTCCGCGCTCACTCTCAAAACTATGAGGTAACTCGGGCACAACGCCGTGCCTGTTTATTCGTTTCAGGAGACTAAAACGCCATGACGGTTGAAGCCAATAAAGAAACGCTTGGATTCCAGACCGAAGTGAAGCAACTGCTTCACCTGATGATTCACTCGTTGTATTCCAACAAGGAAATCTTCCTTCGTGAGCTGATTTCCAACGCTTCAGATGCCGAAGACAAACTGCGTTTCGCAGCGCTGAAGGACGACAGCCTGTATGAAAGCGATCCTGAGCTGAAGATTCGCCTGGATTTTGACGAAGAGGCGAATACCGTCACGCTCACCGACAACGGTATCGGTATGACCCGTGACGATGTTATCCAGAATCTTGGCACCATTGCCCGTTCCGGTACGGCTGAATTCCTCCAGCAGTTGTCCGGCGATGAGAAGAAGGACAGCAAGCTGATCGGTCAGTTCGGTGTTGGGTTCTATTCGGCGTTTATTGTGGCCGACAAGGTGGATGTATTCACTCGTCGTGCGGGTGCGCCTGCAGAAGAGGGTGTGCATTGGGAATCCAAGGGCGACGGTGAGTTTTCCATCGAGCAGGTCAATCTGGATAACCGCGGCACCCAGATCGTCCTGCATCTGAAGCCAGACGCCAAGGAATTCGCCAACGGCTGGAAGCTGCGCAGTCTGGTGAAGAAGTACTCGGATCATATTTCCTTCCCGGTTGTCATGAAGGCTGAATCCGACGAAGGTGAGAAGAAGGACGAGTACGAAACCGTTAACGATGCGACAGCGCTATGGACACTCCCCCGTACCGAGATCAAGGACGAGGAGTACAAGGAGTTCTACAAGCACATCGCCCACGATTTTGAAGACCCGCTCACCTGGTCCCACAACAAGGTGGAAGGCAAGCTGGATTACACCAGCCTGCTGTATATCCCGGCCCGTGCACCGTTTGATCTGTACAACCGTGAAGCGCCCCGTGGCCTGAAACTTTACGTGCAGCGCGTGTTCATCATGGACGACGCCGAACAGTTCCTGCCGCTGTACCTGCGTTTTGCCAAGGGTGTGATTGATTCCAACGATCTGTCCCTCAATGTGTCACGTGAGATCCTGCAGAACGACAGCACCGTGGAAAGCATCCGCACCGCGCTCACCAAGCGGGTCCTGGATATGCTGTCCAAGCTGGCCAAGAAGGATCCCGAGCAGTATCAGAAGTTCTGGGGCGAGTTTGGCACGGTATTGAAAGAAGGCCCGGCGGAAGATTTCAGCAACCGCGAGAAAATTGCCGGCCTGCTGCGCTTCGCCTCTACCCACACCGGTGAAAGCACACAGAACGTGTCGCTGGATGACTACATCAGCCGGATGAAGGAAGGGCAGAAGAAGCTTTATTACATCACTGCCGACAACTTCACTGCGGCCAAGAGCAGCCCGCATCTGGAAGTCTTCCGCAAAAAGGGCATTGAGGTGCTGATCCTTACAGATCGCATCGACGAGTGGATGATGGGTTACCTCAGCGAATACGACGGCAAGCAGTTGCAGGATGTTGCCCGTGGCGACCTGGATCTGGGCGAGGTCGAGACCGAGGAAGACAAGAAACACAAGGAAGAGGCGGCTGAAGAGCACAAGGACCTGCTGGAGCGCATCAAGAATGCCCTGAGCGACCGGGTGCAGGAGGTGCGTGTAACCAACCGCCTGACCGATTCACCGGCCTGTCTGGTGGTGGGCGATTTCGATATGGGCGCCCAGATGAAGAAGATCATGGAAGCTGCCGGCCAGAAAGTACCGGACAGCAAACCGATCTTCGAGATCAATGTTGATCATCCGCTGGTCCAGCGACTCGAAAGCGAGAAGGGCGAAGAGCGGTTCAATGAGCTCTCAGCGGTTATCCTGGACCAGGCCACCCTGGCCAGCGGAGAGCAACTCCCGGACCCCGGTGCCTATGTCACCCGTCTGAACCGCCTGCTGCTTGAACTGGCGAACTGATCGCCGATGCAGCAGATTATTGTGGATATCAGCATCAGCCCTGATGAGTGGATCAAGCTCTATCAGGGCGTTGCCACGGATGTTCACACCACGGCCCGGGACGGACGCTCTGTCCGATTCCCGGCCCGTATCCTCTCCCGTTTTTATCTTCGCGATGGCATTCGCGGCAGTTTCCGCATCGTCTTTGACGACGCCGGCAAGTTTTCATCCATTGAACGGCTCTGACATCAGAGCTCCATTCATAAATAAAAACTCTCACAAATTTATTTTTAATTAATTGTATTTCGCCATCGGTCCCGCGCTACGGTGGAGTTGTTCTCGTTAGGCAGGAGCAGATCCATGTCCAATGTAATGTCACTCAGTCGTTCAATCGCATGGCCGGACTTTTTAGACATTCTGGCGAGATATTCAAGTGATTACGCTTGTGCCCAGTAAGGCAGAGAACCCGCAAATATTGCGGGAAATCCTATAGGCGCACGCTATCCGGGACATAAGAAATACTCAGAGCAGATTATTGGGTGTGTCCTATAGTTAGAAGTGCCTGAATCAAAGCAGTGTCGTTTTGCCAACCCCAATGAGGAGAGAAAAATGACAGACAACAACAGTGCGGGCGGAAAGTGTCCCGTAATGCACGGTTCAAACACTCAGGAAAAAGCCGACGTAGCTGGCTGGTGGCCTGAGAACCTCAATCTCGACATCCTTCATCAGCACGACCGCAAAACCAATCCTCTCGGTGAAGACTTCGACTACCGGGAAGAAGTGAAAAAGCTTGATCACGAAGCCCTCGAAAAAGACATGCACGAGCTGATGACCAACAGTCAGGAATGGTGGCCTGCCGATTGGGGGCATTACGGCGGCCTGATGATTCGACTGGCGTGGCACGCCGCTGGAACCTATCGCCTGGCCGACGGTCGTGGTGGTGCCGGCACCGGTAACCAGCGGTTCGCTCCGCTGAACTCCTGGCCCGACAACGGCAACCTCGACAAGG
>NZ_DDOI01000070.1:13864-14044 GCF_002341575.1 Marinobacter sp. UBA2498
ACAACGGCAACCTCGACAAGGCACGCCGCCTTCTGTGGCCGCTTAAGAAAAAATACGGCAACAAGGTGAGCTGGGCCGACCTGTTTATCCTGGCCGGTAATGTTGCCTATGAGTCGTTTGGCCTGAAGACCTTCGGTTTCTCTTATGGCCGCGAGGACATCTGGCATCCGGAAAAAGACA
>NZ_DDOI01000105.1:0-6371 GCF_002341575.1 Marinobacter sp. UBA2498
GCCAATTTCAACGATACTAGCGGGCTTACGCCCCGGGGGCGGGTCTCCATGGCCGGGGTGACGGTTGGCACCATCGAGTCCATCAGCCTGAACAAAGAGACGTTCCAGGCCCGGGTGGAAATGTCGATTCACTCGGATGTGGACAATATCCCGTCGGACAGTTCCGCAGTTATACGTACATCCGGCCTGCTCGGTGAGCAGTACATTGATATATCGATCGGGGCCGAGATGGATTCGCTGAAAGAGGGTGATACCTTCTATTCCACCCAGTCGGCCATGAACCTGGAGCGACTGATCAGCAACTTTGCATCGGGCCGCTGATTCGGGCCGGGAAGATTTAACAGGAGATCCTGATGTTTGCACTGAAACACCACATTCTGCTCGGCCTTCTGATGGCCCTGGTTCTGGTTACGCCGGCGCAGGCAGGCGAAGCGGAGGATCTCCGCCAATACGTGGATGAGAACACCCAGCGCCTTGTGGAAAAGCTCAATGAAGAGCGCGGTCTTTATGAGGAGGATCCCGAAGCCTTCTATGAAAGCATGGACCAGGCGCTGACGGACTTTGTCGACTTCCGCCGCATTGCGGCCCGGGTGATGGGCCGCTACGCCCGCCAGACCACGCCCGAACAGCGGGACGAATTCGTGGTCAAGTTCAAGCGCAGCCTGTTTGACAGTTATGCGCAGGCTCTGGTGAATGCGGAAAACTTCGAGATCCAGGTCAAGGAAGCGACCATCAACCCCCAGAGCGACGAGCGCGCGTCGGTACAGATGGAAGTCATCAGCGCCTCTGGAACCCGCTACCCGGTCACCTATTCGATGTACAAGAACGCCGACGGCAAATGGCTGATGGAAAACATCATCGTTGAAGGCGTAAACATCGGTCTGGCGTTCCGGGATCGGTTCAGCCAGGAAATGGAAGAAAACCGTGGCCAGATTCAGGCGGTCATCGACGGCTGGAGCGATGCCGTTGAGTCCCTGAACCTGGACCAGGAAGTGGATAAATCATGACCGCAGGGCTGCCCCGGGTCCAGCTCTCCGACGGCGCTCTGATCGTCTCGGGCGAGGTGACCACAGATACTGTGATCAGCCTGAGAAAAGAGGGTGAAAAGCTGATCCGGTCGGCATCCGGCGATCTGGTTGTCGACCTGGATGGTCTGGTCACCGCCCACAGTGTTGTGCTGTCGATGTTGCTCTGCTGGCAGCGCCTCGCCGCTCAGTCAGGCATTGCCCTGTCGTTCAAGGGTGTCAGTGGCCGTTTGGCGTCATTGGCGGCCCTGAGCAACCTCGACGGCCAGCTCGCGGGGTTCGGTCCGGAATCCGTTCATCCCGCCCACTGACTTTTCCGGCCCCGGCCCTTTGTTTGCCGGACAGTAAAGCTGACCCGAGCGCCGGAATTGGTTACAATCTCGCCCCTGATTTCATAACACCCGAGGATTTTCTATGGATGCCGCCCAAGTCACCGAGCTGGTCAAAGAAGCATTGCCCGGCTGTGAAGTTCAGGTACAGGTTGATGGTACCCATTACCTGGTCGTCGTGGTGGGGGATGTATTCGAAGGCCTGCCGACCATCAAACGCCAGCAGCTGATCAATAAGGCGCTGTTCCAGCAGATCATGGATGGCTCAATTCACGCACTTCATCCGAAAGCATTTACTCCGGCTGAATGGGCTGAGCGCCAGGGCTGAATGGCCCGGACAAAACAGGATATTTATTGTGGATAAACTTCTGATCAGGGGCCGCAAGCCTCTGGATGGTGAAATCCGGATTTCCGGTGCCAAGAACGCTGCGCTGCCAATCCTGGCAGCCACTTTGCTGGCAGACGAGCCGGTGACCGTGGGCAACCTGCCGCACCTGCACGACGTAACCACCATGATCGAACTTCTGGGTCGCATGGGCGTTGAAGTGATTATTGATGAGAAAATGAGCGTGGAAATTCACGCCAATACCATCAAGCATTTCCACGCACCGTACGAGCTGGTGAAAACCATGCGTGCCTCAATCCTGGTATTGGGTCCGCTGGTGGCTCACTTCGGCGAAGCAGAAGTCTCCCTGCCAGGCGGCTGTGCAATCGGCAGTCGTCCGGTGAATCTGCACATCCACGGCCTGGAAATGATGGGTGCGGAGATCAAGGTCGAAAATGGCTACATCAAGGCCAAGACCAACGGTCGCCTGAAGGGCGCCCACATCTTCCTGGACACCGTTACCGTAACCGGCACCGAGAATCTGATGATGGCCGCTGCCCTGGCAGACGGAAAAACCATCCTGGAAAACGCGGCCCGCGAGCCGGAGGTTGTTGACCTTGCCGAGTGTCTGATCGCCATGGGCGCAGATATTAAGGGCCACGGCACCGCCACCATTGAGATCAACGGTGTTGAGCGCCTGCACGGTTGCCATTACAACGTGCTGCCAGACCGTGTTGAAACCGGCACCTACCTGGTGGCTGCTGCTGCAACCGGGGGCCGGGTGAAGCTCAAGGATACCCGGGAAGATCTGCTGGAAGCCGTTGTGCTCAAGCTTGAAGAGGCCGGCGCCCACATCAATACCGGCCCGGACTGGATTGAACTGGACATGAAAGGCAATCGCCCGAAAGCGGTGAGCCTTCGTACCGCGCCTTACCCGGCGTTCCCCACGGACATGCAGGCGCAGTTCGCCGCCATGAACGCGGTAGCCGAGGGCACGGGCACCATCGTGGAGACCGTGTTCGAAAACCGGTTCATGCACCTGCAGGAACTGATCCGCATGGGTGCGGACATCGCGCTCGAGGGCAATGCCGCCATCATCAAGGGTGTGGACCACCTCACCGGCGCGCCGGTTATGGCCACGGACCTCAGGGCCTCGGCAAGCCTCGTCATTGCCGGCCTCATGGCCGACGGCGATACCATCGTAGACCGCATCTATCACATAGACCGCGGGTACGAATGTATTGAAGAGAAACTGCAGTTGCTGGGTGCCACCATCCGCCGCCTGCCAGCGTGAAAGACATCTATCCAGACACTACGGGAAACCGGAAGAATCCATGACAGATTCCATAACCATCGCCTTGTCGAAGGGACGAATCCTGGAAGAGACCCTGCCGCTGCTCGCAGAAGCGGGCATTGAGCTGATCGACGACGTCAAAAAGTCGCGCAAACTGGTGTTCCCGACAACGGATCCCCATGTGCGGGTATTGATCATCCGGGCCACCGACGTGCCGACCTATGTTCAGTACGGCGGGGCGGACCTTGGTGTGACCGGCAAGGACGTGCTGATGGAGCATGGTGGGGAAGGGCTGTATGAGCCACTGGATCTGAACATTTCCCGGTGTCGCCTTATGACCGCCGGCCCAAAAGATCAGACTCCGCCATCCGGTCGTATCAAGGTGGCAACAAAATTTGTAAACCTGGCCCGCCGATATTACTCGGCCCAGGGCCGTCAGGCAGACATTATTAAGTTATACGGTGCCATGGAGCTGGCTCCGATTCTCGGGCTGGCCGACGAGATCGTCGACATTGTCGACACCGGCAACACGCTGAAGGCGAACGGCCTCGAGGCCCGGGAACTGATTGAACACATCAGCAGCCGGCTGGTGGTCAATCGTGCCTCCATGAAGATGAAACACGAGCGTATTAACCCCATAATCGAAAAGATGTCCGCAGCTGTGGATAAACGCCGGACCTGATGTCAGGGCCGGCCAGAGTCAGTTAGTCGTTAATCCCATACAGGATTTGAGTTATGACCGCCAAGATCACCCGATTGAACGCTTCCCAAAGTGACTTTAATGATGCGTTGGCCAAACTTTTGGCCTGGGACGACAGCGTTGATCATCAGGTGAACGAGTCGGTGCGCCACATCCTGCATGAGGTGAAAACCCGGGGTGACCAGGCGGTTCTGGAATTTACCGAGAAATTCGATCGCCTGAAGGTTGGGTCCGTCGCCGAGTTGGAAATGGACCAAAGCCGTTTGCAGCAGGCCCTGGACGCGATTCCCCAGGACCAGCGGGTTGCCCTTGAAAAAGCGGCTGAGCGAATTCGCGACTACCACGAACGCCAGAACCAGAAGTCCTGGCAGTATGAAGACGAAGACGGAACCGTGCTCGGCCAGAAGGTAACGCCGCTGGATCGGGCGGGTCTTTACGTGCCCGGCGGGAAAGCCGCTTATCCGTCATCCGTGCTCATGAACGCCATTCCCGCAAAGGTCGCGGGTGTCAGTGAAGTCGTGATGGTTGTTCCGACACCGGATGGTGTGGTGAATGACATGGTCCTGGCCTCCGCAGCGATTGCCGGTGTTGACCGGGTCTTCACCGTTGGCGGTGCCCAGGCCGTGGGCGCGCTCGCCTATGGCACAGAAACCATTCCTGCCGTTGATAAAATCGTCGGCCCCGGCAACATTTTCGTCGCCACCGCCAAGCGCGAAGTCTTCGGCGTTGTCGGCATCGACATGATCGCCGGCCCCTCGGAAATCCTCGTGATCAGCGACGGCAAAACCGACCCCGACTGGATCGCCATGGACCTGTTCTCCCAGGCAGAACACGACGAGCAGGCCCAGTCCATCCTGATCAGCCCGGATGCCGAATTCCTGGATGCCGTCGAAGCCAGCATCAACAAACTGCTGCCAACCATGGAGCGCGCCGACATCATCCGCACCTCCATGACCGACCGCGCCGCGCTGATCCAGGTCGCCGATCTGAAACAAGCCGCCGAAGTCTCCAACCGCATCGCCCCGGAGCACCTGGAGCTGTCGGTCGAAGACCCCGAGGCCATGCTCGAAGACATTCGCCACGCCGGCGCCATCTTCATGGGCCGCTACACCGCAGAAGCCCTGGGCGACTACTGCGCCGGCCCGAACCACGTGCTGCCCACCAGCGGCACCGCACGGTTCTCTTCACCGCTGGGCGTTTACGACTTCCAGAAGCGATCCTCCATCATCGGCTTCAGCGCTGCCGGTGCTGATCGAATGGGGCGTGTGGCGTCGGTTCTTGCCCGTGGCGAGGGCTTAACCGCCCACGCCCGGTCGGCGGAATATCGTATTAAAGATTAAAAGACTTCACCCCCTATGTATGCAGGGCGGCGGGCAGCTCAATCTCCGAGAATGTCGGCGGCCATGGATGGCCGACGCCAAGCGCACATGGGTGTGGCAGAGCGATGATGAAGCGGAGCTTCATGCGATAGCCACACGACAGCAATCTGAGATTGCTGGCCGGACCCGCTTGCGGGTGCTCGTAGCGGTTCTCGGAGATTGAGCTGCCCGTCGCCCGTCTGCACCAAACGGAGTGCAAAAGCTATGAGCAAATTCTGGAGCCCCCTGGTAAACGACCTGGTTCCGTACGTACCAGGCGAACAGCCAAAAATGGCCAACCTGGTGAAGCTGAACACCAACGAAAACCCCTTCGGCCCCTCACCAAAAGTCATCGAAGCCATCCAGGCCGAACTGAACGACGGCTTGCGCCTCTATCCGGATCCGGAAGGCGAAAGCCTGCGCCAGACTATCGCGGCGTACAACAAGGTAAAGCCGGAACAGATCTTCCTCGGCAACGGCTCCGATGAAGTCCTGGCCCACATCTTCTTTGGCCTGTTCCAGCATGGCGAACCGATCCTGTTTCCGGACATAACTTACAGCTTCTATCCGGTTTACTGCGGCCTCTATAACATCGAGAGCAAAAAAGTACCGCTGACAGAAAGCTTCGAAATCAACCCGGACGACTTCAAGCAGCCCAACGGCGGCGTGATCTTCCCGAACCCGAATGCGCCAACCGGCCGGTATCTCGAGCTGCAGCATGTGGAAGAAATCCTGGCTGCCAACCCGGACCGCGTCGTCGTTGTGGATGAAGCCTACATTGATTTCGGCGGTGAGTCGGCGATCACCCTGGTCGACAAGTACCCGAACCTGTTGGTCTCCCAGACGCTCTCCAAGGCGCGGTCACTGGCCGGTTTGCGGGTAGGTTTCGCCGTCGGCCACCCAGACCTGATCGAGGCCCTGAACCGGGTGAAGAACAGCTTCAACAGCTACCCGCTGGACCGCCTGGCCCTGGCCGGCGCGAAGGCGGCCTACGAGGATGAAGCCTGGTTCCGGAAGTGCTGCGAGGGCGTGATCTCCGAGCGCGAGCGTGTAATTACCGCCCTCGAAGATCTTGGATTCGAGGTGTTACCCTCCAAGGCAAACTTCATCTTTGCCCGTCATAAAGATCAGCCGGGCGAGGTTTTGGCCAAAGGCCTGAGGGAGCAGGGTATTATCGTCCGGCACTTCAATAAGCCCCGAATTAGCGAATTTCTGCGAATCACTATTGGCACTGTTGAGCAGAATGATGCTTTGATTGAGGGGCTCCGGTCCCTCTAGCCTGCTAAGTTGGCGGGTAGAGTGAGGCAGACGCCCCTTCCCGGGAACCGCTACGAGCACAT
>NZ_DDOI01000105.1:6473-6821 GCF_002341575.1 Marinobacter sp. UBA2498
GGAAGGGGCGTCTGCCTCACTCCTCGAGCTTCTCTGAAATAGTCCGGAGTGGAGTTTTTATGGCAAATCGAAGCGACATCCTTGAGAAAATCAACGAATGGCTCCAACCCGATAATTTCCAGGATTACTGTCCCAATGGCCTGCAAGTTGAAGGCACGCCTGAAATTAAAACCGTCATCTCTGGCGTAACGGCCTCAAAGGCTCTGATCGAAGCTGCGATCGAAGCAAACGCCGATATGATCCTGGTCCACCACGGTTACTTCTGGAAAGGCGAGGATCAGCGCATTCAGGGGATGAAACGAGAACGTTTGAAGCAACTCCTGGACAACGATATCAATCTTGTCGCCT
>NZ_DDOI01000120.1:0-5311 GCF_002341575.1 Marinobacter sp. UBA2498
TGGCCTCGCTCTGGCCGAAGATTTCGTGGAAGTGGTACTCGGCGCTGAGTTCTTCCTGCAGATAGGCGTTCTCCATTTCCAGCCGGTGCTTGAGGGTTTCCACTTCCTCCAGCGCTTTCTGCAGTTCTTGCTGGGCTTCCTGACGCGCGGAGATATCCCGGAAAACCACCACTGCACCCACCGGATGCCCGTTGTCCAGGATCGGTGTGCTGGTGTATTCCACCGGGAAACCGCTGCCGTCCTTGCGCCAGAACCAGTCCTCGCCAACCCGCTTCACACTGGCATCGCGGAAGGCGGCGTATATCGGGCAGTCCTTCAGGGGATACAGGCTGCCATCGGCATGGGAGTGGTGCACCACGCGGTGCAGAACCCGCCCCATGAGTTCGTCAATTCGCCACCCCAGCATGCGCTCGGCTGCGGGGTTTGCGAAGGTGCCTCGCCCCTCGGCATCCACCCCGTAAATGCCTTCCCCGACGGCATGCAGGATCAGCTGGTTTTCCCGCTCCATGTCCTTGAACAGTTCTTCCACCCGACGCCATTCAAGCAGGCCGCCCCGGTGGTAGTGGTTGGCATCGTGGCGCTCCCGAAGGGTTCGCAGCTGGCGTCGGTCCCTCAACAACAGCAGCACATTCTGGGTTTCCGCCTCGCCGACCCTGGATGAGGAGATTTCCAGTTCCACGGTGTGGCCGTCCCGGTGCTGGAGGAAGAAATCCCGGCTCCAGCCGTGGCTGCGAAACAGGGTTTCCTCAGTGAATGCAATCAGTTGCGGCCGCTGGTCGGTGAACAGGTGGGTGCATGGCGTTCCGACGAGGGATTGCCGGTCGGAGCCGATCATTCGGCCCATGGCACTGTTGGCGGACAGAATCAGGTCCCTGCCTGCATCTACCAACAGCGCAGCCTCTGGCAGATGGTCAATCCAGTTGCCGGTGATTTCAGGGCGAATGATGGCTTCGGTGTTCATGGCGATTTCCTGAGTCAGTTCCCGAAGGAAGAAACAAACCCTGTGCCAACTACGAAAAATCGCAGTCCGGGCTACGAAAAATCGTGAAATACGAAATGTCGTAGCTCTCCTGTTTTCAGGCTCCTCATTCCTGATGCCTTAAAAACAATGGGTTAAAAAAATAACCGGACTTGGCACAAACCCTGCGATACCTCTCTCAGAACGCGGAGCCGACCCGACCATTTCCAGCCTCGGGCCCGAGCCGCACCTTTGTTGCACCGTGAGAGTGCAGAAATAACCCAAAACTTAGGTCCCAAACCCAGGAGAGTGCGCCATGACCACGAAAAGCCTTGGAAACCCGTTTGACGGTGACAAGTCCCTGATTCATGCCAAGACCTGCGGCTGCCCCGAGTGCAAACCCGGCGACAGCACCCCGTCGATTTCCCTCGATCTCAAGCCCTCTGCCGGCCAGCAGGCAGTTGCTGACGAGCATTTGGATTCAGAAGCGATGATGGATCGCGCCATCGAAGGCGCGGTGGTGCGCTCGGTGTTTGGTCACAACGAACACAGCCGGCGCGCCTTCATGAAAATGATGGGCGCGGGCACCGCGGCGGCCGTTCTGGGCAGCGTGTTCCCGATGGAAAAGGCCAAGGCCGCGGTGAAGGAATCCCTGGGCAAGCTCGAGAAGACCAAGCTGAACGTTGGTTTTGTACCGATCACCTGCGCCACGCCTATCATCATGGCCCACCCGATGGGCTTTTATGAGCGGTACGGCCTCGATGTGACCGTCACCAAGACCGCAGGTTGGGCGGTGGCCCGGGACAAGTCCCTGGCTGGCGAATACGACGCCTCACATATGCTTACTCCCATGCCCCTGGCGATGACCATGGGCGCGGGCTCCACACCGGAGCCGTTCATCATGCCGGCCGTTGAGAACATCAATGGCCAGGCCATCGTGCTGCACGTCGACCACAAGGACAAGCGCGACCCGAAACAGTGGAAAGGCTTCAAGTTTGGCGTGCCGTTCGAGTACTCCATGCACAACTTCCTGCTGCGTTACTACCTGGCCGAGAACGGTATCGACCCGGACAAAGATGTGCAGATCCGTGTGGTCCCGCCACCCGAGATGGTTGCCAACCTCCGCGCCGGTAACCTGGATGGCTACTTGTCACCGGATCCGTTCAACCAGCGTGCTGTTTGGGAGAAGGTGGGCTTCATCCACATGCTGACCAAGGACATCTGGGAAGGCCACCCGTGCTGCGCCTTTGCCTGCAGCAAGCAGTTCGCGACCCAGAACCCGAACACCTACGGCGCCCTGTTGCGCGCCATCATCGACGCGACGCAGTACTCCAACAATCCGGATAACCGTAAGGAAATCTCCGAAGCCATCGCGCCAAAGAACTATCTGAACCAGCCGGTTCCGGTGATTCAGCAGGTGCTGACCGGCTACTACGCCGATGGCCTTGGCGAGGTAAAAGACGTGCCGGACCGCATCGACTTCGACCCGTTCCCGTGGCACTCCATGGGCGTGTGGATCCTCACCCAGATGAAGCGCTGGGGTTATATCGAGGGTGATGTGGACTACAAAGGCATTGCCGAGCAGGTCTACCTGGCGAGCGAGACCGGCAAGATCATGGAAGAACTGGGTTACACCGCTCCGGACAAGACCTACAAGACCCACACCATCATGGGCAAGACGTTCGATTCTGATCGTGCCGAAGAATACGCACGCAGCTTCGACATCGGGAGGGTGTAACCATGGCTTCCCTGAACGTCCGGGCAGCACTGCTGTCGGTGTCGTTCCTGATTCTGGCCCTGGGGCTCTGGGAAATGGCAACCCAGCCCCCGGAGGCCCAGACAGGACTGACCGAATACGAAATGCTGATGGGTGGTGTGGAGCAGGAATCCCGGGTGCCGCCACCCTCGGCGGTGATCAAGCTGGCCTGGGCGGAGTTGTCCGATCCGTTCTATGACGCCGGCGCCAACGACAAGGGCATCGGCATCCAGCTGGCCTATTCGGTGTACCGGGTATTGACCGGCTACCTGGCGGCCATGGCCATTGCGCTGCCCGTCGGGTTCCTGATCGGCATGTCGCCGCTGATGTACAAGGCCCTGAACCCTTACATCCAGGTGCTGCGGCCAATTTCGCCGCTGGCCTGGATGCCCCTGGCCCTGTTCATCATCCAGGACTCCGATGCCTCAGCGATCTTTGTGATCTTCATCTGCTCGATCTGGCCAATGCTTCTGAACACCGCCTTTGGTGTGGCGAACGTGAGGCAGGACTGGGTCAACGTGGCCCGCACCCACGAACTCGGCCCACTGCGCACCGCCATTACGGTGATCCTGCCGGCCGCAGCACCCACCATTCTGACCGGCATGCGGATCTCGATTGGCATTGCCTGGCTGGTCATCGTGGCCGCGGAAATGCTCGTGGGCGGCACCGGCATTGGCTACTACGTGTGGAACGAATGGAACAACCTGGATCTGGCCAGTGTGATCTTCTCCATCCTGATGATCGGGGTGGTGGGCATGCTGCTCGACCTGGCCCTGGGCAAGGCCCAGAAACTGGTGGAATACAAAGAATGAGCGGTCCGGCACCGGTTTCCGGTGCCGGCCTCAACCCTCCGAATGGAGACCTGTTATGAGTAAATCATTCCTGGAAGTAGATGGCCTGTCCAAAGTCTATCCGGACGGCCAGGGCGGTGAGCTGACCGTCTTCGAGGATATCCGCTTTGCCCTGGAGAAAGGTGAGTTTGTTTGCATCATCGGCCACTCCGGTTGCGGCAAATCCACCATCCTGAACGTGTTGGCAGGCCTGGACGAAGCCAGCGCCGGCAACGTGGTGATGAACGGCAAGGAAATCAAAGGCCCAGGCCTTGAGCGCGGGGTTGTGTTCCAGAACTACAGCCTGCTGCCCTGGAAAACCACCCTGAACAACATCGTCTTCGCCGTGCGCGCCCGCTGGCCGGAGTGGTCCAAGGAAAAGGTGAAAGAGCACAGCGAACGCTACCTGAAGATGGTGGGCCTGGACCACGCCCTGAACCGCAAGCCGTCCCAGCTGTCCGGCGGTATGCGTCAGCGGGTGAGTATCGCCCGGGCCTTCGCCACCCAGCCGGAACTCCTGCTGCTGGACGAGCCTTTCGGCGCGCTGGATGCGCTCACCCGGGGTGTGATTCAGGACGAGCTGGTGAAAATCTGGGAAGAAACCCGCCAGACCGTGTTCATGATCACCCACGATGTGGACGAAGCCATTCTACTGTCTGACCGCATCTTCCTGATGTCGAACGGCCCCAACGCCCGCATCGCTGAGAGCGTGAAAGTGGACATTCCGCACCCGCGGGCCCGGGCCACCATCTTCCAGAACCCGGCCTACCACAAAACCCGGGACTACCTGGTGGACTTCCTGGTCAACCGAAGCGGCTCGGCTCTGCCGGAAAAAGACGGCACCCCGAAAATCGTCGAACCCGCCAAAGGCGTTGCCCAGTCCACGCCAGCGTCTGCCGACTCTGAAACCGAATCCGAATCTGAGACTGCCGCCCGTGCGGTGAATGCCTGACGTTAAAACCCAAGAGAGGAAACAGCCATGATGAACAAAGAACTGATGACCGCCAAAATCCTGGAAGCCAAAGTGTCCAAGGGAATGACCTGGGAAGCCATCGCCGAAACCATCGGCCTATCCCCGGTGTTCACCACCTCAGCGGCCCTGGGTATGAACAGCCTCACCGAAGACAAGGCCTTTGCCCTGTGCGAAGTCCTCGACCTGGACAAGCCGATAGCCGAAGCCCTGCAGGTCTGCCCCAAAAAAGCCTGGGACGGCGCCGTTCCGCAGGATCCGCTGATTTACCGTTTGTACGAAGTGGTGGGTGTCTACGGCGACACTATAAAAGAGCTCATCCATGAGAAGTTCGGCGACGGCATCATGAGTGCCATCGATTTCACCATGGACATCGAGAAGGAAGAGAATCCGAAGGGCGACCGTGTGGTCGTGACTATGAACGGGAAGTTCCTGCCTTACAAAGCCTGGTAAATCGGAAGAGCCCGCCTTTGTAGCCTGTTGGTTGAGGGGCGGGCCTGCGGGGTGGCAGGTGGAGTTTTTCTTGGAAAAAGAACTCGCTTCGCTCAGACACCTTTTTCCGGCGAAAAATCCACCTGCCACCCCGCGCCGACGTGCAACACGGGTTCACCGGTTTAAGGATTTTTGTGCTTTTGTAGGTTGGATTAGCCGCAGGCGTAATCCAACGGGTTTTGTCGGATTACGCTTCGCTAATCCTACGAAATATTCCCTTTAGAATTATCGCTGCTGCCCGTCGGTAGGGGGTGGGGGTATTTTTTCTGACAGGGAAAAGATGTCTGAGCGCAGCGAGTTGTTTT
>NZ_DDOI01000120.1:5392-5661 GCF_002341575.1 Marinobacter sp. UBA2498
CCCCCGTACCTGCCCGCCAAATCTCAGGCTACAGAAAGACCACGCCCGCCAAACCTCAGGCTAGGAAAGGACGATACCCCCCAAAGTCTCAGGCCGAACGAGACCGGGCCACAGATCCAGCCGCGAGGGCAACCTCGGCAACCGTGTGCAGCTTCTCCAGTTGCGACTGCAACATGGCAATCGGCCTTGTACCCTCCAAAGTCAGTGCGATATCCAGATGCTCGCCAGCGGTTTCAACCGCCATGGTGGCAATCCGGAACCCGCGGATG
>NZ_DDOI01000012.1:0-197 GCF_002341575.1 Marinobacter sp. UBA2498
CTCTGGACCTCGGACAGGCTGCCGGCAAAGCCCTCAAAGCGGCCACCGCGGGCGCCTTTGCTGTTGCTGCTGACGCCGCGGACTTCGCTGATGGTGTTCCAGGCCTGGCAGGCCGTGCACTGGCCCTGCCATTTGGAATAGTCTGCACCGCATTCGGTGCAGACGTAGGCGGTTCTGGTTTTCGCCATCAGGCCAGC
>NZ_DDOI01000012.1:376-1328 GCF_002341575.1 Marinobacter sp. UBA2498
CGGTCGAGGAACCAGCGGTCGTGCGAGATAACCAGGGCAGAGCCCGGGAAATTCAGCAGGGCTTCTTCCAGGGCGCGGAGCGTTTCCACATCCAGATCGTTGGTCGGCTCATCCAGCAGCAGCACGTTGCCGCCCTGTTTCAGCAGCTTGGCCAGGTGCAAACGGTTGCGTTCACCGCCGGACAGGTCGCCAACCCGTTTCTGCTGGTCGCTGCCCTTAAAGTTGAAACGGCCAACGTAGGCCCTGGAAGGGGTCTCGTAGTTGCCCACCTTGATGATGTCGTTGCCGTCGGAGAGCTCCTCCCAGACGGTTTTGCTGCCATCCAGATCGCGCATCTGGTCCACGTAGGCCAGTTCCACGGTTTCCCCGACGGTGATGTCGCCAGAATCCGGCTTGTCGAAACCGGCAATCATCTTGAACAGAGTGGATTTACCGGCACCGTTACCACCGATAATGCCCACGATGGCACCGGGCGGTACGCTGAAGGACACGTCTTCATACAGCAGGCGGTCACCGAAGGACTTGCTGATGCCGTCCACCTCGATCACCTTGTTGCCCAGGCGAGGTCCGGGCGGAATGTAGAGTTCGTTGGTTTCGTTGCGCTTCTGGAATTCCTGGGAGCTCATCTCCTCAAAGCGGGCCAGACGGGCCTTGCTCTTGGACTGACGGCCCTTGGCATTGCTTCGCACCCACTCCAGTTCCTGTTTGATGGCTTTCTGGTGAGAGGCTTCCTGCTTGGATTCCATCTCCAGGCGCTTCTCCTTGTTTTCCAGCCACTGGCTGTAATTGCCTTCAAACGGAATGCCGTGGCCACGGTCCAGTTCCAGGATCCAGCCGGCGACGTTGTCGAGGAAGTACCGGTCGTGGGTGACGATCAGGATCGTGCCCTTGTAGTCGATCAGGTGTTGCTGAAGCCAGGCGATGGTTTCGGCGTCGAGGTGGTTGGTCGGTT
>NZ_DDOI01000012.1:1380-4446 GCF_002341575.1 Marinobacter sp. UBA2498
GGTGGGCTCATCCAGCAGCAGCATGTCCGGGGCGCTCATCAGCAGGCGGCACAGTGCCACCCGGCGGCGCTCACCACCGGAAAGAACGCTTACTTTCTGATCCCAGGGTGGAAGACGCAGGGCGTCCGCGGCAACTTCCATCTTGCGTTCAATGTCGTGGCCATCGGTGGCCTGGATATAGGCCTCCAGCTCGCCCTGCTTCTTGGCCAGGGCGTCAAAGTCGGCATCCGGTTCGGCGTAGGCTGCGTACACCTGGTCCAGTTCGGCCAGGGCGTCGTGGACGCCGGAAACCGCCTCGTCGACGATCTCCTTGACGGTTTTTTCTTCGTCCAGCTCCGGCTCCTGGGGCAGATAGCCCACGTTGATGCCAGGCTGCGGACGGGCTTCACCGATGTAATCCTGGTCTACGCCCGCCATAATGCGGAGCAGGGTGGATTTACCGGCACCGTTGAGGCCCAGAACGCCGATCTTGGCGCCGGGGAAGAAGCTCAGGGAGATGTCTTTCAGAATCTCGCGCTTGGGCGGGACCACCTTGCCCACGCGGTTCATGGTGTAGACGTATTGCGCCATTTTGTCAGCATCCTTCTTGCGAATTGAGTGTCGAGATCACTGAAGGTGTCTGGCTGAGGCCATCGGGTAGGGCGATCCGGGATCGTCAAAATCAGGGATGATTTTGTCGAGCGTACAGGGATGTATTCACAGCGTATCCCGGATCGCCCTACCCGATGGCCGTAACTCCACAAGCCGCAACCAATGAACGTAGACCGGCTAAGGTATCGAAACCTACCAGTGATAGCAATTGAGCAGAAACCGGAGTTGGCCGCATGCCGGTATCTGCGGACGGTTAAAGGGTGATTTTTCACCCGTTTGTAAGATAGAATAGCGACCCAATTTTTCAGGGAGCCTGCGGAGATCGCCAAAGCTCTCCGGGCCAGCCAAGCACACAGGGGCAGCGCATCCATGTTTAATCGTGAAATGAAAATCGCCGGCTTTGACGACGAACTCTGGAACGCCATGCAGGCGGAAGAGAAGCGCCAGGAAGCTCACATCGAGCTGATCGCGTCCGAGAACTACACCAGCCCCCGAGTGATGGAAGCCCAGGGCAGCGTGCTGACCAACAAGTACGCGGAAGGCTATCCGGGCAAGCGCTACTATGGCGGCTGCGAGTTCGTGGATATTGCCGAAGACCTGGCGATTGAACGTGCCAAAGAGCTGTTTGGTGCTGCCTATGCCAACGTCCAGCCGCATTCTGGTTCCCAGGCCAACTCGGCTGTCTTTATGGCTCTGCTCAAGCCTGGTGATACGGTTCTGGGCATGAGTCTCGCCCACGGTGGCCACCTGACTCACGGCGCCAGTGTCAACTTCTCCGGCAAGATCTACAATGCCGTGCAGTACGGTATCAATACCGACACTGGCCTTCTCGACTACGATGAGATCGAAGCGCTGGCTCTTGAGCACAAGCCAAAAATGATTATTGCTGGCTTCTCAGCCTACTCCCAGGAGCTGGATTTCGCCCGCTTCCGTGAGATTGCCGACAAGGTGGGCGCTTACCTGTTTGTCGATATGGCCCACGTGGCTGGCCTGGTGGCCGCGGGCGTTTACCCGGATCCGGTTCCCCATGCCCACGTGATCGCGACGACTACACACAAGACCCTGCGCGGTCCCCGTGGTGGTCTGATCCTGGCTTGCGATGATGCTGATCTGCAGAAGAAGCTGAACTCTGCGGTATTCCCGGGCGGCCAGGGTGGCCCGCTGATGCACGTTATTGCCGCGAAGGCTGTTTGCTTCAAGGAGGCCATGAGCGAAGAGTTCAAGACCTACCAGCAGCAGGTTGTGAAGAACGCCTCTGCCATGGCTCAGGTTTTTGTGGATCGTGGCTATGATGTGGTTTCCGGCGGCACCAGGAACCACCTGTTCCTGGTCAGCCTTATCAAGCAGGACATTACCGGTAAAGACGCCGATGCTGCATTGGGTCGTGCTCACATTACCGTGAACAAGAACGCGGTTCCCAATGACCCCCGTTCGCCGTTCGTCACTTCCGGCCTGCGTATTGGTACCCCGGCGATCACCACTCGCGGTTTCGGCGAGTCCGAGTGTCGCGACCTGGCCGGCTGGATCTGCGATATCCTCGATAATCTGGATGATGATGCGGTCAACAGCCGGGTTCGCGAACAGGTGAGTGCGCTCTGCGCCCGTTTTCCTGTCTACGGCTAATCGTTTTATAGCTAGACTACAGGCATGACCTGCCGGGCCGAACTTTCGGCCCGGCTTCCTCTTCGGAGTTCCTGACTATGCATTGTCCCTTCTGTGGTGAAGCAGATACCAAGGTGATTGACTCCCGGCTGGTGGCCGAGGGAGATCAGGTGCGTCGCCGCAGGGAATGCCTGTCCTGTCGGGAGCGGTTCACGACCTTCGAGTTTGCCGAGCTGGTGATGCCGCGAGTGGTCAAGCAGGATGGCACCCGGCAGCCGTTTGATGAGGAAAAGCTGCGT
Organism: Marinobacter sp. UBA2498; assembly: GCF_002341575.1. Taxonomy (NCBI): domain Bacteria; kingdom Pseudomonadati; phylum Pseudomonadota; class Gammaproteobacteria; order Pseudomonadales; family Marinobacteraceae; genus Marinobacter; species Marinobacter sp. UBA2498. Next base: position 3,873 of record NZ_DDOI01000012.1, read on the forward strand.
TCGGGGCTGATGAAGGCCCTCGAGAAGCGGCCGGTTAGCATCGAGCAGATTGATGCGGCCCTGAACCGGATCAAATACCGTTTGCGGGCGACCGGCGAACGGGAAGTGAAATCCATGCAACTGGGCGAGGAGGTGATGACCGAATTGCGCCAGTTGGACAAGGTCGCCTATGTCCGCTTCGCGTCGGTGTATCGCAGTTTCCAGGATATCAACGAGTTCAAGGAAGAGATTGAGAGGCTGTCGGCAAGCAACGGTGAGGCGGCCGTTGACGTCGCCAAAGCGTTGGCGGATAACCACGCCCCGAAAGGAAAGGCATGATCGACAACCGCGACAGGGCCATGATGGCGCGGGCTGTCCAGCTTGCCTGGCGCGGTCGGTACTCTACCCATCCCAATCCCCGGGTTGGCTGTGTCATTGCCCGCGGCGATCTGATACTCGGTGAGGGCTGGCATGAGCGTGCCGGAGAAGCCCACGCTGAGATCCGCGCCCTGAGTCAGGCCGGTCCGGACGCCCGGGGAGCGACAGCCTATGTAACCCTGGAGCCGTGCAGCCACTTTGGTCGTACACCGCCCTG
>NZ_DDOI01000081.1:0-149 GCF_002341575.1 Marinobacter sp. UBA2498
CCCAGGGCGGCACCGCGGTGGGCACCGGCATCAACGCCCATGCGGAATTCGGTGACCGCTTCGCCGCCGCCCTGGCGGACGACACCGGTGAACCCTTCACCGCCTTGCCGTATCCTTCGGTGGCGCAAAGCGCGGTGGACGCGCCCTTG
>NZ_DDOI01000081.1:320-2624 GCF_002341575.1 Marinobacter sp. UBA2498
CTGCCGGCCACCCAGCCCGGGTCGTCGATCATGCCCGGCAAGGTAAACCCGGTAATCTGCGAGTCCGCCACCATGGTGGCGGCCCAGGTCATGGGGCTGGACCAGGCCAACACCGTGGCGGCCCAGAGCGGCAACTTCCAGCTCAACGTGATGCTGCCGCTGGTGGCCACCAATCTGCTGGATATGACCCGCTGGCTGGCCAACAGCTGCCGTAATCTGGCCGACCAGGCCATCGAAGGGCTGACCTGGAACCAGGAGCACCTGGCGGAAGGCGTGGGCCGCAACCCGATTCTGGTCACCGCCCTGAATCCGGTGATCGGCTACGAAAAGGCCGCCGCCATCGCCAAGGAAGCGTTTTCCACCGGTCAGCCGGTGATTGAGGTGGCGCTTGCGCACACCGATCTGGATCGCCAGCGTCTGGAAGCGCTGCTGGATCCCCTTAAACTGACCGGCCCGGGCTGAACCCGGGACCGTGACCCTGTTTCACTTTTTAATTTTTGTTTGGTGATGGAGAGAGCAATGAGTAACGACCTGACCATTCAGCGCACCGCCGAAGCGGTGGAATCGCCGCTGGTGATCAACAGCATTCTGGAATCCGGCGTGCGTAACGCTCCCGAGCAGGAGATCGTCTACGCGGACCAGCGTCGCATGAGCTACCGGGATCTGGAAGAGCGGGTCAACCGGCTCGCCGGCGCGCTGGCGGAGTGCGGGGTCAAGCCCGGCGACACCGTGGCGGTGATGGACTGGGACACCCACCGTTACCTGGAAGCGTTCTTCGCCATCCCGATGATGGGCGCGGTGCTGCACACGGTGAACGTGCGCCTGAGCCCGGAACAGATTCTCTACACCCTGAACCACGCCGAGGACGACGTGATTCTGGTGAACCGCGAGTTTCTGCCGGTTCTCGAAGAGCTGAAAGACCGCATCGAAACCGTCAAACGCTACGTGCTGCTGGACGACGAAGGCGGCAACCTGGATTCCCAACTGGACATCGCCGGCGAGTACGAAGCCCTGCTGCAACAGGCCCCGGCTGAATTCGATTTCCCGGAGCTGGACGAAAACACCCGCGCCACCACCTTCTACACCACCGGCACCACCGGCCTGCCCAAGGCCGCCCCGGGCTCACACCGCAAATTTATAATGGCCTACGGCGGGTTTGGCCTGATGTCTCTGGCCATGAAGCCGGAGGACGTTCTTTACTGCACGCTCCCCCTTTATCACGGCACCGCTCTGCTGGTCTGCTGGGGGTCCGTCCTGGCCGGCGGCTCCGCCATTGCCCTGCGCCGCAAGTTCTCCGCCAGCGCCTTCTGGGACGACGTTCGCTATTACCACGCCACCACCTTCGGCTACGTCGGCGAACTCTGCCGCTACCTGCTGAACCAGCCACCCAGCGAACAGGACCGGAACCATAGCCTCACCAAAATGATCGGCAACGGCCTCCGCCCCTCCATCTGGAAGGAATTCAAGCAGCGCTTCGGGATAGAGACAGTCGCAGAGCTCTACGCCTCCAGCGAAGGCAACATCGGCTTCAGCAACTTTTTCAATATGGACAACACCGTGGGCTTTTCCACCGCCCCCTACAAGCTGGTGAAATTCCACGACGGCACACGGGATCCAGTTCGTAACGAAAAAGGCTTCATGCAGGAAGTCGCAAAAGGCGAGCCCGGCCTGTTGATCGGCGAGATCACCAAGAAATGGTCGTTCGAGGGTTACACCCAGAAAGAGGCCACGGAAAAATCGATCCTCCGCAACGCTTTCAAGAAGGGGGACGCCTGGTTCAACACTGGCGATGTCCTGAAGGAAATCGGGTGCGGCCACCTGCAGTTCGTCGACCGTATGGGCGATACCTACCGCTGGAAGGGCGAAAACGTCTCAACGACGGAAGTGGAAAACATCATCGACGGCTCGGGGATGGTCGAGGAAGCCATCGTCTACGGCGTCGAGATCCCCGGCTCCAACGGTAAGGCCGGCATGGTGACCCTGGTTCCCCACAGTAATGGCCAAGAGTTCGATGTGAACAGATTATTCGCCTATCTGCGGGACAATCTGCCGGCCTATGCAGTACCGGTGTTTGTGCGCATCACCCACGCCATCGAGAAAACCGGAACCTTCAAATACCGCAAGGTGGATATCCAGAAGCTGGGCTATTCGCTTAGGGACGGCGAGGAAGTCTATGCCTGGTTGCCCGGGACTGATGGGTATACCCTGCTGACGCCGGAGCTGGTTTCGGAGATTGACTCGGGTTCGGTCCGGTTTTGATGATTGGCCTTTTGTCTGGGCCCTAGCCTTATGGATTAGTGGATT
>NZ_DDOI01000081.1:2869-27546 GCF_002341575.1 Marinobacter sp. UBA2498
GCTCGTAGCGGTTTTTGGGAGGTGCTTCCAACCGGCAACCTCCCAAAGCTTTCAGGCTTCGATAAAACTCAGGAGCCGACTTTAAGCACAACCTTGCCAGTCGCTTTGCGTTCAGTAAGGGCTCCAAGGGCAGAGGCGTAATCCTCGAAGTCATAGACGGCACTGATCTTCGGATCAATCTTGCCCTCGGCATAGAGCTTCATCAGCTCCATCATGTTCTGGGCGCTGGCTTCCGGCTCGCGTTGAGTGAAACTGCCCCAGAATACGCCAACAACGGAACAACCTTTCAGAAGAGTCAAATTTGCCGGGATTTTCGGAATCTCGCCGGCCGCGAAGCCGATGATCAGGTGGCGGCCATTCCAGGCCATGGCGCGGAGAGCCTGTTCGGTGAAGTCACCGCCTACGGGGTCGTAGATGACATCCACGCCTTTGCTGTGAGTAAGCTTCTTCACCGCGTCTTTAAGAGGCTCTTCGGCATAATTGATAAGCTCATCGGCGCCAGCTTCCTTGGCAACCGCTAGCTTTTCCGCCGAACTGGCGGCTGCAATAACCTTTGCGCCCATGGCCTTGCCGAGCTCAACCGTTGCCAGGCCCACGCCACCGCTGGCGCCCAGAACCAGAAGCGATTCGCCAGGCTGAAGGTTGCCGCGCTGCTTGAGGGCATAATAGGAAGTCCCATAAACCATGGTGAAGGCCGCAGCCTTCTCGTCGGACATGCCATCGGGGACGGGGAGAAGATTCTGCTCCGGCACGATGACTTCTTCGGCAAAGGCGCCATAACCTGTCAGCCCAGCAACACGGTCGCCTACCTTGAAGCGGGTTACCTTGTCGCCAACCTCGATAACCTCACCCGCCATTTCGCCACCCGGGGAAAAAGGCAGGCTTGGCTTCAACTGATATTTGTTCTCGATGATGAGGGTGTCCGGAAAATTCAGGCCGGCGGCTTTAACGCGCACTTTGACACCGCGGCCTTTCACTTCGGGGCTGGGAACTTCTTCGATGACCAGCTTCTCGGCCGGACCATATTCCTTGCAGAGGATGGCTTTCATGAGTGCTCCGTTTTTGTTTGATCGGATTCCAGGCGACAGGCGCCTGTGATTGTTATCCGTCAAGCTAAACAGAGTCTTAACATGAAGCAAATAAAGTTCTTTTATCTAAGCGCATAAGCGGCGCTTATTTCTCAGAGCGAGTCCATTCAGAGCATGGTCCCGCCGATCACGAGAGCGCCAACCAAAACCACCCCGGCCACAATCAGGCCAGTTTTCATTCCTGAGGACAGCACCTGAGGCGCGTCGCCGACAGATTTAGGATCATCACGGGTAGACAGATTCTGTTCCTGGCTGGAGTTGCGAACGAGCTCGATCATTTTCTCACACTGTTCAGAGGTGAACGCGGCCGGATCAAAGGATTCAAGTCCCTGATCATCCAGAAATGCCCGAACGTCCCTCGAAAGCGGCACGTATTTCATGGACCAGTTACTGAACGTTCGGCTCTTGAGGGGCTCTTCTATCAAGGTGACGATGTTGCGGTGGCGGTCATCCTTCAGGATCCTGTCATACGTGCGACGGACGGCGTCCTCTTCACCTTCCAGATACTGGAAAAACCGGTCGTTTCCGTAGTAGAGGCCACCGACCAACTGGTCTTTGGCATTGTTCTTACGGGAGGTCATCAGAATTCGTGCAACGTGGGGTTCAACACCCTTTTCCACCGGTTTGGCTTCAAACGTGGCTTCACTGGCATAGGCCAGGCGCATCAGGGACATAGCAACTCCGTACAACAGGATACGGGTAAGTTGAATGCAAGATACGTTCAGAACTGTCGCTATGGATCACAGTCCGGAGGCCCGCGCTTCCTGACACCTATCTGGCCTCAGGTGAAAGCCATCCGCTTTTTCGCTATCCTGCGCGCTTTGACTTTAGGCATCCGGCCACTCCTGGCCTATCTCGGGGCTCGCCATGATCGACATCATCTACGTGCTTGAAATGGTTGGAATCGTCGCGTTTGCGATTTCCGGCATGATCGTGGCGCGCTCCAAAAATATGGATCCTGTGGGCGTATTTACCATCGGCTTCATCACGGCACTCGGGGGTGGCACCCTGCGCGACCTGATCATGGACAACCACCCTCTTTACTGGATCAAGCACGAAGAGCAACCGATGCTGATTCTGGCCATGGCGGTTGTCTTCAGTTATTGGAAAAAGGCTGAGCGGCTGCGGGAGTCAAGAATTGTGTTCCCCGACGCCATCGGACTCGGCGTTTTTTCCATCCTTGGCGCCCAACTGGCCCTGGATCTGGGACATTCCTGGTTTGTCGCTTCCCTGCTGGGAGTGATGACGGGCACCTTTGGCGGCGCCCTGCGGGATACCCTCTGTAACGAGGTCCCCTATATTTTTCGCAAAGACCAGATCTACGCCTCGATTTCATTTGCCGGATGCTGGCTGTACTTTGTCTGCCAGTGGTTCCTCGACAACGAGGTCCTGCCGCTGACCATTGGCCTGCTTTTTATCGTCATCGTGCGGATGTTGGCGGTCCGCTTCGATATCCGGCTCCAGCGTGACTCTCACAGCAACTAACGCCACATTCGCTTTGACGAACTGTCAATCATCCCTTGGCCTCAGGAGGCTGAGCCGGTAATATTGCCGTTTTTTCACGCAATTCAAGAATTCCGTCCAGACCAGACCCCCAAACACAAACTTTCAGCATCCTGTGAGGCAGACACCCGTCATGCTTGAACGACTGTTCCAACTCCAGGCCCACGGCACCACTGTTCGTAAAGAAGTGGTTGCGGGCATTACCACCTTCCTGACCATGGCGTACATCATCGTGGTCAACCCGAGCATCCTGTCATCGACCGGCATGGATTTCGGGGCTGTCTTTGTTGCTACCTGTCTTGCAGCCGTGATCGGCACCCTGATCATGGGGCTATGGGCCAATTACCCGATCGCCATGGCACCAGGCATGGGGCTCAACGCCTTTTTCTCCTTCACGGTCGTCGGCAGCATGGGCTACAGCTGGCAGATAGCGCTCGGAGCGGTGTTCATTTCCGGCTTCCTGTTCTTCCTGCTGAGCATCTTCAAGGTGCGGGAATGGATCATCAACAGCATTCCCATGTCCCTGCGCTTCGGCATCTCCGCGGGCATTGGCTTCTTCCTGGCCCTGATCGCCCTGAAGAATGCCGGCATTGTTGTGGATCACCCCGCCACGCTTGTGGGGCTGGGTGAAGTGAAAGTGGCAGAGAGCCTGCTGTTTTTCGGCGGCTTCGTGCTGATTTGCGCACTGTCCTTCCGCCAGGTAACCGGCGCCGTCATGATTGGTATTATTGCGGTTACCGGCGTAGCCATGGCACTGGGAATGGTGGAGTACAACGGTCTGGTTTCAGCACCCCCGAGCATAGCGCCGACGTTCATGCAGCTGGACCTGGCGGGCGCCCTGAATATCGGCATGATCAGCGTGATCTTTGCGTTTCTGTTCGTCGATCTGTTTGATACATCCGGCACCCTGATCGGCGCCGCACAGCGCGGTGGTCTCCTCGACAAGGACGGCAAACTGCCGCGCCTCGGCCGGGCCCTGATGTCGGACTCGGTTGCGACCATGTCCGGTGCCGCCCTCGGCACCTCAACCACCACCAGCTACATCGAATCCACCGCGGGCATCTCCGCCGGCGGCCGAACCGGCCTGACCGCTGTCGTGGTTGCCGCGCTGTTTCTTGCTTGTTTGCTGCTGTCACCGATCGCCAGCATCATCCCTGCCTACGCCACCGCACCGGCACTGCTTTACGTGGCGGTTCTGATGGCCAGCGGCCTCAAACTGATTGATTGGGAGGATGTCACTGATGCAGCCCCGGCTGTTGTCACCGCCCTGATGATGCCTTTGACCTTCTCCATTGCCAACGGCATCGCCCTGGGATTCATCACCTACGCCATTCTGAAGGCACTCAGTGGCCGCTGGGCAGATCTGAACGCCAGTGTTGTTATCATTGCGGTTGTGTTTGTTCTGAAATTCATTTTCCTGGATGCGGCCTGATCCACTTCCAGGGCATTAACCGGAACGTTTATGGATTATTTTTCTGAAAGCATCAAAAAGGCCATTCGCACGGTCCCGGACTGGCCAAAGCCGGGCGTGGCCTTTCGCGATATAACCACGGTACTGCAGGACAAGACTGCCTTCCGTAAACTGATTGATGCCTTCGTACACCGCTACCACGGCCACAAGATTGATGCCGTGGCAGCGGTGGATGCGCGCGGCTTTATCATTGGCTCGGCACTGGCCTATGAGCTCAACGCCTCCCTGGTACTGGTCCGCAAGAAAGGCAAGCTGCCGTTCGATACGCTGGTGGAGGACTACGAGCTTGAATACGGTACTGCCTCCGTTGAGCTGCACAAGGACGCGTTCAAGCCGGGCGACAACGTGGTTCTGGTAGATGATCTGATTGCCACTGGCGGCACGATGCTCGCCGCGACCCGTCTGATCCGCAGGATTGGCGCGGAAATTGTGGAAGTGGCAGCCATGATTGATCTGCCCGATCTCGGCGGCTCCCGCAAGCTGCAGGACGAAGGCCTTCAGGTTTATACTGTTTGCTCGTTTGAAGGGGAATAATCAACAGCAATCAGGAGGCGACCATGCCGGATTACCAACACCACTGGAAGGATGGCACACCCGTCCATCTGCCACTGGGAAAGATCGTCTGCATTGGTCGCAACTACGCCGAGCATGCCCGGGAGCTCAATAACCCGGTGCCGGATGAACCGCTGCTGTTCATCAAACCCGCAACCTCGGCGGTGCATATCACCCGTCCCCTGGATTTTCCAAGAGACCAGGGGGCGGTTCACTTCGAGACCGAACTGGCGGTTCTGATCGGTCGACCCTTGACCCGGGCTTCAGCCAGCGAAGCCAAATCCGCGATACTGGGCTACGGTCTGGCACTGGACCTGACTCTGCGGGATCTCCAGGGCAAACTCAAAGAAAAGGGCCAGCCATGGGAAAGAGCGAAGGGGTTCGATGGTGCCTGTCCGCTTTCGCCGTTTGTCGCGGCCGATAAGTTTCCCGATGCCCCCATTCACTTCACAATGGACATTGATGGCAACCGCCAGCAAACCGGCGATACCGGCGATATGCTCAACCCCATTATTCCCCTGATCGCTCACATCAGCAGCCAGTTCACTCTGCTGCCCGGCGATGTGGTGCTGACAGGAACACCAAAAGGCGTGGGCCCGCTGGTTTCTGGCCAGACCCTGTCGCTTGAACTGGAAGACCTGCTGTTCGTGGAGACCAAAGTGGTTTAACGTGCAGGGCCGGCTAAACCCAAATCCGGTCAAAGGCGTACATCTGTTTATGGCAAAGAAACCGGTAACCTCCCGACGTGGTCGCTTCTTCAAACTCGCTGGCATGACTGCCTCTGTGGCAGGGCAATATGCCGGCCAGCGTGCGCGCCGCCTGTTCCGCTCAGAAAATGACGAGGGCGCGCAGAGCGAAAGCTACACACGCATGGCCGACCAGATCGCCGATACCCTGGGCGAGCTGAAAGGGGCGGTCATGAAAGTCGGGCAAATCGCTTCCCAGACCCAGGACTTTCTGCCCAAGGAATTCTCGGACGCGCTCGAGAAGCTTCAGAAAGAAGCCCCGCCCATGCCTTTTGAAGTCATCGTGGGGCAGATCGAATCGGAACTGGGCAAACCGGTCTCCGAGCTTTTCGAGTACCTGCAGGAGACACCCTACGCTGCGGCTTCCATCGGCCAGGTGCATCGCGCCAGACTCCACGATGGCACCGATGTCATTGTGAAAATCCAGTACCCCGGCGTGGACGAATCCTGCGATTCAGATCTCAAACAACTGCGCATGGCACTGAGATTGGGCGGCCTGCTGAAAATGCCCAAGGAGTCGGTCGACCGGCTGTTCGCCGAAATCCGGGAGCGACTGAAAGAAGAACTGGATTACGAGAACGAAGCACGAAATATCGAACTCTTTCGGGAGTTTCACAAGGATCAGCCCTGGGTGCTCATCCCTTCCGTGGCGAAGAGCCACTCAACCCGACGTGTCCTGACGATGGAACTGGTTGAGGGAGATCACGTCAGCAAGGTTACGAGAGACCGGTACGACCAGGACACCATCAACCTGATAGGTCACCGGATCTTCATGCTCATGGCGGACCAGCTTTTCCGTTTCCAGTGCATCCATGGCGATCCCCACGCCGGCAACTTCGCCTACCGGCCTGATGGCTCCATCGTCATGTACGACTTCGGCTGCGTAAAGAAGCTGAAACCGGAAATCATCGCCGCCTACCGCAACGCCCTGGTTTCTGCCCTCGAGGAAGACTACCAAGCGCTTGACCGTCATCTGATTGACCTGGGCGCGCGTGTCGGAAGCCAGCCAGCCGTGGATGAAGCCTACTACGCTATGTGGCGGGACATTCTGGTGGTGCCCTTTGAGGATCGGGAGGTGCCCTATAACTTCGCAGAAGCCGACATCCACAAGCGCGTGGCCGAGAAAACCAGCACCGTGTTCAAATACCTCGACTACTTCAAGCCGCCGGTGGAAAGCATCTTTGTCGACCGGATGATTGCCGGTCATTACTGGATGCTGAAGCGGCTGGGTGTTCAGGCCGCGTTCAGGGAAGAACTGGAAAGGTACCTGAAAGCCTGAACCCTACAGGTAATGGGCAACCCACTCGGCAACACCCTCGACGGCACCCTTGCGAATAAACCGGGCCCGTGACACTGACGCCGGCTCGCCCGGGTCAATCACGGTGATGGGGACATTTTTGTCCACTTCGTAAACCAGTCCTGCAGCCGGGTATACCTGCAGAGACGTTCCCACGATCAGCAGGTGATCGGCCGTGCGGACAACTTCGGCAGCCTTGTCCAGCATGGGCACTTCCTCGCCAAACCAGACAATATGAGGACGAAGCTGGGCGCCACGGTCGCAGGTGTCGCCAGGGTTAATATCACGATAACCGATGTCATAAACCAGCTCCGGATATTTTGAACTGCGCGCCTTGGTAAGCTCTCCGTGAAGGTGAATGACGTTGCTCGCGCCACCCCGTTCGTGAAGATCGTCCACGTTCTGGGTGACCACGGTGACCCGGTAGCGCTGCTCAAGCTCCGCCAGCAGCTGATGGGCCCGGTTCGGCTGGGCGGAGGCGAGCTGGCGGCGTCGGTCATTGTAGAACCGCAGCACCAGCTCCTGATTGCGCGCAAACGCCTCGGGCGTAGCCACATCGTAGACGCTGTGCTGCTCCCACAACCCACCGTTGTCCCGGAAGGTGGAGAGACCGCTTTCGGCGCTTATGCCCGCGCCTGTCAGCACTACGATATGATCCTGCATCAGTCGAAAATCTTGCCCGGGTTCATGATTCCGTTGGGATCGAATACCTGCTTGATTCCCCTCAGGTAAGCGATTTCTGCCTCGCTACGGGTGTACTGCAGATACGGCTTCTTGGTCATACCCACGCCGTGCTCGGCAGACACGCTGCCCTGGTAGCGCTCGACAATCTCGAACACCCATTTGTTGACCTGTTGGCACTTCTCGAAGAAATCCTCGTTGGCCATGTCCTCTGGCTTAAGGATATTCAGGTGCAGGTTGCCATCGCCGATGTGACCGAACCAGATAATCTCGAAATCCGGATAGTGCTCGGTGACCACGGCATCAATTTCCTGCAGAAAGCCCGGCACCTTGGATACGACCACGGAAATATCATTCTTGTAGGGCGTGCGGGGCGCGATGGACTCGGAAATGCGCTCGCGCAGTTGCCAGAGGTTCTGGGCCTGGGTTTCGCTCTGGCTGATCACGCCATCCAGCACCCAACCGTTCTCCACGCATTGTTCAAACAGAGCCATGGCATCGTCCATCACCTGATCGGAGACAGATTCGAACTCCAGCAGCGCATAATACGGCGCCTCGGTTTCAAACGGCGCCTGAACCTGACCGTGGGCCAGCACGTGTCCCATGGCTTGATGGGAGAAAAACTCGTAGGCGGTGAGATCAATCTTTTTCTGAAAAGTCTGCAGCACATCCATGGTGTTGGTCAGGTCATTCAGACCCAGCACCAGCACCGTCAGGTTATCCGGCTTCCGGGACAATTTCATGGTGGCTTCGGTAATAAAGCCCAGTGTGCCCTCAGCGCCGATAAACAGATGACGCAGATCGTAACCCGTGTTGTTCTTCTCCAGATCCTTGTTCAGATCCAGAATATCGCCCTTGCCGGTCACGACCTTGAGGCCGGCAACCCAGTCCCGGCTCATACCATAGCGAATTACCTTGATACCGCCGGCGTTGGTGGAGAGGTTGCCACCGAGCTGGCTGGAACCGGCGGAGGCAAAATCAACCGGATAGTAAAGACCGTTGTCTTCAGCACAATTCTGCAACTGCTCGGTCACAACACCGGCCTGACACCGAACCGTCCTGTCGCTGGCATTGAAGTCCAGAATCTGGTTCATGTTGTCGAACGCCACAACCACCTCACCATTGGCGGCCACAGCACCGCCACTCAGACCTGTCCGGCCGCCAGAGGGCACCAGTGCCACCTGATTCTCGTTGGCGAACTTCACCAGCGCCTGCACCTGCTCGGTGGTCTTGGGCAACGCGATCGCCAGGGGCTTGGGCGGGTAGATCTTGGTCCAGTCCTTGCCGTAGGTATCCAGATCTGCCGGGTCGGTCAGCACCTTGCCGGGCGCGTCGCCGGTGGCCATCAGGTCTTTGAGAGAAGCAATGATCTGTTCAGAATTCATGAATTTTTCGGTCTCGTCAGGTTTGGGCCGGAGCATCCTGCAACAGGAATCACAGACAGTTGATTCAGGCAAACCGGCGCGCTGTGAAAATCTTTGTTTATGGTATCATACCGCCCCTGTTCTGTGAGCCAGCCCTGACGATCACTGGCCACGGGTCATTTCACGTGACGAAAGGTTCGGAAGCAAGCCCATGTCAAATACGTCTCTTGAGAAGAGCAAAATCCGTATCCTGCTGCTGGAAGGCGTGCATCAATCTGCCATTGATACGCTGAATGCTGCGGGCTATACCAACATTGAGTACCTGTCTCACTCGCTGGCCGAGGAAGAGCTGATCGAGAAGATTGCCGATGCGCACTTCGTCGGCATCCGTTCCCGCACCCAGCTGACCGAGAAAGTATTTGAGGCCGCCAAGAAGCTGGTGGCTGTGGGTTGCTTCTGTATTGGCACCAACCAGGTGGATCTGCAGGCGGCCACCCGGCGCGGTATTGCCGTTTTCAATGCGCCTTTCTCCAACACCCGGAGCGTCGCGGAACTCGTTCTCGCCCAGGCCATTCTGCTCCTGCGCGGTGTCCCGGAGAAAAACGCCAAGGCCCATCGCGGCGAGTGGCTGAAATCCGCCAAGGACAGCTATGAAATCCGTGGCAAAAAACTGGGCATTATCGGCTACGGCAACATCGGCACCCAGTTCAGCGTCCTGGCCGAGGGCCTGGGCATGGATGTGTACTTCTACGATGTCGTCTCAAAACTGTCGATCGGCAACGCCACCCAGGTAGGTACGCTCCAGGAGCTGCTCAACATTGCCGATGTGGTCAGCCTGCACGTACCGGAAACCCCGGCCACCAAGTACATGTTCAAGGCCGAGCAGTTCGCCCAGATGAAACCCGGCAGCATTCTCATGAATGCCTCCCGCGGCACCGTGGTGGACATCGACGCCCTGGCCGATGCTCTGGGCAGCGGTAAACTGCTGGGTGCTGCCATTGACGTATTCCCGGTTGAGCCCAAATCCAACGACGAGGAATTTGTCTCTCCGCTGCGGGAGTTCGACAATGTCATCCTGACCCCGCATGTTGGCGGCTCCACCATCGAAGCCCAGGCAAACATCGGTCGGGAAGTGGCAGAAAAACTGGCCATGTACAGCGACAACGGCACGTCGGTTTCTTCCGTGAACTTCCCGGAAGTCGCTCTGCCGTCACACCCCAATCAGCACCGTCTGCTGCATATCCACGAGAACGTTCCCGGCGTGATGTCAGAGATCAACCAGGTGTTTTCAGAGAATGGCATCAACGTTTGCGGCCAGTATCTGCAGACCAAGGAAGACATCGGCTATGTTGTCGTCGACGTGAACAAAGAGTACGGCGAACTGGCGCAGGAAAAGCTGCTCAAAGTGAAAGGGACCATTCGCTGCCGCGTACTGTTCTGATTAACGGCCAGATATAAAAAAACCGGAGCCTGTGCTCCGGTTTTTTTATGGCTGCGAACGCCCTGCTTACTGCATGGGCACCAGCGTCAGCTCAACACGACGGTTCTGCTCACGGCCGGCCGCGGTATCATTTGAGGCAACCGGGTAGCGTTCGCCGTAGCCAACAGCACGGGTACGCTTCGGCTCAATACCCTGGTTCAGGAGGAAGTCACGCACGGATGAGGCGCGACGCTCACTGAGCAGCTGGTTGTAGCTGTCAGAGCCGGAGCTGTCGGTATGCCCCTCAATCTGGATGATGGTCTTGTCATACTCCTTCAGTACCAGAGCCACGGATTCCAGTGTTCCGCTGAATGACGGCTTGATGCTCGATTCATTCAGATCAAAGGTGATATTGCCTGGCATCACCAGTTCAATCTCATCGCCGTTGCGCACCACGCGAACACCAGTGCCCTCCAGCTTGCGACGCAGCTCGGCTTCCTGTTTGTCCATGTAGTAACCAACGCCACCGCCAATGGCCGCGCCGCTGGCCGCACCAATCAGGGCACCTTTTCCGCGGTCACTCTTGCTGGAGGTTGCCGCACCGATAGCCGCACCGCCAATAGCGCCGATGATGCTTCCCTTGGTCGCATTCGAAGTTTTCTCTTCACCGGTGTAGGGGTCGTAGGTCATACAACCGCCGAGACCGAAAGTTGCCACCATAAATACAAGAATCATCTTCTTCACAGCTTTCTCCTGTGCCTGGTTTCTTCAGCCAACCCGGTTTAACGGGTCTTTTCCGCCGAGTTCGTGAATGTATCAATAATGGTATTGAATACGGTTGCCTGCAAATCCTGAGCTTCGTTCACAAGATGATGACGTCCGTCAGGGATTTTCCGTTCCTCAACCGAGGAAAATTTATTCCGGATAATACGCAAATTGTGTTGCCAGTCGACTGTCAGATCCTTCTCACCTTGCACGACGGTCACCGGAAAGTCGACCGGCCGCGCAGATTCAATATGGGGGACCCATTTTCGGAGTGCACTCACCCAGTCGACATGCACTGCCCTCGCCTGAAGCGGGTCGTACTCCCGCAAGAACCTGAGGAAACGACCGTTGCCACTGTTCTCTGCAAATACCCTGCGCCAGCGGGAAATAAACGGCTTCACCATGCTATGCAGTATTTTTGCGCCCAACCAGCCGGCCGGCCTCACCAGGGGCGCCAGAAGCACCACTTTCCGGAAGTCGGAGGTTTGCTGGCTGTGATGGTTGGACAACAGATAATCAATCAGGATCGCTCCACCGGTGCTCTGCCCAACCGCGAACCAGGGCTGACGCAACTTGTCCCTGACCTGAGCCATCACGTCTGACAGAACGCCCTGATACTCAAGAAAACTGCCAATGGCTGCGGGCGTGCCGCTGGAAAGGCCATGGCCGGGCTGATCGTAGGCCAGCACATCAAACCCGGCTCCCAGGCACCGATCGATCAACTGACTGTACAACCCGACGTGGTCGAAATAGCCGTGCAGAATGAACACCGTGCCACGCTCTGTTGACTGGTCCGGCAATCGGAAATAATGCACCATGACTTCATGACCGCAGGCTTTGACGTAACCCTGATGATAAGCAACGTCCGGATGTTCCACCCAGAGATCCAGCCCATAAAAACGACAATAGGCCACCATTTCATCACTAAGATCACGCGAGCGGGTCGGGTCGAAGGGTTCGAGTCTGTCCAGGAGCGAGTGCCTGTCCCAATCCGGTATTTCTATGGTATCCGTTTTCCAGTACACGTAGAGTTAAACGCCTGTCATGAATGAGTTATCTATTTCGGGGTTTCAATCCTAACCTATAGCGGGCCTAACCCATAGCAGGGGAAAGACACAGATGTTGCAACACGTTTTAGAGAGTGCGTTGCGCCAGACCATGAACCGGCTGGTCAGACCGGTTCTCAACCCGGCGGTACCGGTGCCACTTCAGCGACGCATTGTTCGCCAGGCTTATCGGAGTTCGACACCACCGAGAGGCGCGAAATTCGAGAACATAACCATTGGGGGAGTGCCAGCAACCCGGACAACCTTCGGCAATGATCCCCGGGGCGCCGTTCTCTATCTCCACGGCGGAGGCTACATCATCGGGTCCTCGAGTACCCACCGTGGCATAACCGGGCATCTGGCGAAAACAACCGGCTGCGCCATCGTTACGCCGGATTACCGGCTGGCGCCCGAGTTTCCGTTTCCCGCTGCGCTGGATGATGCCGAAGCCTGCTGGAACGGGCTTCTGGAGGCTGGCCTGAAACCGGACCAGATTGCCGTCGCCGGCGATTCCGCTGGCGGGGGGCTCTCTGTTGCCCTGGCGATGCGACTGCGCGATAAGGGCCTGCAGCTTCCGGCATCGCTGACGGCGTTTTCACCCTGGATAGACCTCACCCAGGAGCAGCTTTATGCGCCGGAAATTGAGCCGGTACTTCAGGCCAGCTGGACCAGCAAGGCCGCCAGGCTTTACGCCGGAAAGGAACCCCTTACCAACCCGTTGATCTCGCCGATCTTCGGGGATTTAAGCGGCCTGCCACCCCTGTTGATCCAGGTAGGCAGCCAGGAAATCCTGCTGAACGACGCCGAACGGCTCGCCGAGGCCGCAAGCCGGAACGATGTGGAAACCCGCCTTGAGGTCTATAACAGTCTTTGGCACGTTTTCCAGGTACACAGTGGTCAGCTGGATCGAGCCACTGCCGCGCTGGAAACCGCAGGCGAACACATCAAACGTCATCTGGCAGACTGAGCTCGCCCCGGGCCAGGGCCTCTTTCCTGGGCCGGGGCCATTGTTTGATGCGCCACTCCAACCGTGAAGCCCGGCTTCTGTCTCCGGCTGGCGCGCTGAACACCAGTTCCAGTGGCCCCTTCCCCCTCAGACTACGCGCGCCCCGGGGAGCGCCTCCCTGATGTTCATTGAACCGCCGCTCAACGTCAGTGGTTATGCCGGTATAGAGCGAACCTCTGGCGGTTCGAACCATGTAGACAAACCAGTCAGCCAAGGTTCAGGGCCTCTTCCCGATCCTTCACTTTTTTCTGCTGAATCCATAGCCCCATCATGATCAGAACCAGGCCAATGTATGTGGAGGGCAGGATATGCTCGCCCAGAATAAAGTAGATGAACACCAGCGAAAGGAACGGAGAGATAAAAATCAGGTTGCTGACTTTCGAAGTATTCTCCGCTTTTTTCATGGCATAGGACCAGAGCACGAAAGCGATACCCATCTCGAACACGCCTACATAGAGCGCTGCAACCAGCGACGTGCCCGGGGCAAAACTGAGCCCCTCTGTCCACCAGCAAATGAGCAGAATCACCGGCAATCCACACAGGAAATTCAGGAACAGGCCAACCACCGGATCCCGGGTATCCCGTGTGGCGATAATCCAGTAGGACGCCCAGACCACTGTGCTTCCGAGGGCGAGAGAAACGCCAAGTGGATCCTCGAAGCTCAGCGAAGTGACAGCCCCGCGGGTGGCAATCACCACGACCCCGGCATAACAGATCAGGCCCGCGACAATATCCAGTTTGCGTAGCCGGTGCCCCAGAAAGGGTACCGACATATAGGCCAGCACCAGAGCCCAGGTGTAGTTCAGCGGTTGCGCTTCCTGGGCGGGCAGTCGGTCAAAGGCACCGAACAACAGGAAATAGTACAGACAGGGATTGATCAGCCCCATGCCAAAAGACTGGGCATACTGTTTGCGACTGAGCGAGAACACCAGGTGCCAGCGCCCCTGAAGCATCAGGATGACGGCCATCACAACCACCGACGCACTGCACGCAATCAGCAGCATCTGAACGGGCGCGAGCTCTCTGAGCGAGAGCTTGAACGCGGTTGCCACGGTAGACCACAACAGCACCGTGCCAAGGCCATAGAGCATCGCCTGCTTCTGGTTTGTCATTCCCGGCCTCCTGCCCAACACTGAAACTCCATGAACTGTCTCCTATATGCACTTGATCGTCTGGGTCGACAGTGTAATTCAATCCAACCCCGTAACCCACGGCAGTGCGCATTCTTGTGTTACCTTGTATGGCAATATCAACCAAGGATCGAGAAAACTGGAGTTCCCGTTATGCCCACCGTCCGTTTCAGGTTCTGGCCATTGAGCCTGGCATTGGCCATTGCACTGACCGGTTGTTCAGACAGCCAGACCAGCGGTGAGGACGAGACCGCCGATGTCCCGGAACCCCCCGATTACCCGGTTACCTGGCGTTTTGCCCTTGAGGAGATCGAGGGTAGCGTTCAGCATGCTTATGCCGAAGCGTTGAAGGAACGGATTGAGGAGCGTTCCGACGGCAGGATTGAAATCGATATTTTTCCCTACGGTTCTCTGGGAACCTCGGCACAGCTTACTGAACTGGTTCGCAATGGTTCCATAAGCCTGGCGTTCGCCTCCCCCGGGCATCTTGCCAACACCATCCCCGAAGTCGGTCTCTTCACGCTGCACTATGTTCTTCCGGACGACGCCGACGTTACACGAGAGATTCTGGCCAGTGCAGAATTGCTCGAATTGTTTGAATCACCCTATGCCAACCAGAACATGAAACTGCTGGGTTTCGTGCCTGAAGGCTGGATGGCCTGGACAGCTAACAAGGCGCTGCGGTCGCCGGAAGACTTCACCGGACAGCGAATCCGAACCATGACCTCCGACATGGCGGAAGAAACCTTCCGGGCCTATGGTGCCGAGCCCAGCCAGATCCCCTATTCCCAGGTATACAGTGACCTGCAGCTGCGCAAGATCGATGGCCAGAGCAATCCGGTTTTCGCCATCGAGGAAATGGATTTCTACGAAGTGCAGACCACCATGACCCTGGCGCGACCGGCCCAGTTCGTCGCTTCAGTGGTCTCGAATCTTGAGTGGTACGACGCCTTGCCCGAAAACCAGCAACAATGGCTCGACAACGGACTCAAGGACGTCGCGCAGATCGCCTGGGAGACTCAGGAGGAGCTAAATCAGACCCGGCTCGAGCAGATGCTGGAAGGGGGCCACATGAAAGTGGTCCGCCTGACCGATTCAGAACGCGAGGCGTTTCGGGAAGCCAGCATGCCGGTGCGTGACATTTACCTCGAGCGCACCGGTGAAAGCGGGCAGCGTATTCTCGGCAGGTTGAATCAATTGATTGAGCAAACGGAAACCCGCAAGCAAAGCTCAGGGGTTTCCGGTGACGGGGACTGAGACAAACCTGACGCCCTCTGAAGCCAACGCACTTGCGCCCTTTGCAGTGAGCTCGGAAATAAACCGGAACTGATCCTTCAACTCGATCGGGTATGCCTTCAGCCGATAACACATGCCCCAGGGTTTGTTGGAGACCACCACCACGACAGGCCGGAACGTGCGGGTAAGAGGACAGGTGTAGGCCACATCCCGCAAGAGCGCCATAACCCGGCTGACGTCATGGTGGGGTTCAAGGTTGAACTCCGCCACGCACATCAGGTTATCCGTTCCGTTGTTGGCGTTGGCAATGAGGGACGCCCAGAGTTTGCCGTGGGGTATCACCACCACGGTATCATCCGGCGTAACAAGTTCCGCGGCTCTGGTGCCAATCGAACGGACCTCTCCGTACTGCCCGTCCACCTCGATCCAGTCGCCGGGCCGATACGGCATTTCGTAGAGGGTTACGATTCCGGCAATCAGGCTGTTCGCGTAATCCTTGAAGGCAAACCCGAGAGCCAGTCCCAGGGCTCCGAAAATGGCAACCATGTTCTCGAACGAAGGTTCCACCAGGATCGGAACCACAACGATGATGGTCACCACGATAATGATCAATCGCAGCAAGGGCACCGACGCCAGGATATAAAACCGGGGCTTGCCCCCGAGTTTCACTGCGATTCTCGGAAACAGCTTCTGTATTACGATGATCAGGCCCGTCGCCAGCAGCACAACCATCAACGATTCCAGCAACGCTTCCGACGTGATCGCTGAAAACGCCTCCCGAATGCCAAGATCACCCATCACTCATCTCCTAGAAAGTGTCGACCGGAAATCCCCAGCTCTGCAAATGCCGACGAATCGAGGGGTATCCCTGAGCGGTGACTTGCCAGCGACCACCAGATGACTGCTGCTCAATCAGATCCGCGCGGGCCAGACGTGCCAGCACAAACCCTGCCTCATGTTCCGCGACCCCTGTTACCAACTGCAGATGAGAGGCGTCCAGTCCATCGTGCAACAGCAGGGCGTGCAATAGCAGGCCAATGTTGTCGCCCTGGCTCTGGGGGACCGCTGGCAAACCCAGTTGATCAAAAGGGATAACCCAGGCCCGGGTGACTGAACCGCCGTCTGAAGAACCCGGGCCGGATTCCTCCGTGCCCGCCTCTTCTTCAGGGCGGGCTCTCAGCGCGCGTCGCCATATGGCCAGCGCAACACCGGGATTACCTCTTGCTACTGAGGCGAGATCCCGGAGAAAGCCACTGTGTTTGCGCTTTTTCCCGTCATTTCCTTCCGTCATCGGCAATACCCAAAGGCCATCGTCTGCCATTCGGGCCGTGATTGAGTAATCACTATCACCGGCAGCAAGGGATTCGAACCATTCACCAAGTTCGACTGCTGCCATCGGCGAAGGTGTCATCGGCGAAAAGTGCGCATCCCTGAAGTAAGAGGACCAGAATTGCCAACACCAGCTCGAGCAACCAATAGCACCAGGAGCAGTGCCTCCCGCGGCAACCCGACGGAGTAATTCCCGAACCAGAGCCAGTCCGGACAGATGGCGCAGCCAGAAATCAGCCAGTTCCGGAATCACCCACGGCCTGGAAAGATCCTGCGTGTCCCACCACTCCCTGGCGCCCTGTTCATCAAGAAGCAGATTCTCGGGTGGCAGGATCAGCGACCACCGGCCCGCCTCGCCCTCTTGCTGCAATTCAAACTCGGGAAAACACTCAAGGGCAGAACGAATACCCGAGAACGGTGGAGCCACCAGTAACGCAACTCTCTTGCCGGAATCATGGTTTAGCCCAAGCTCTTCAAGGGCCCTTGATAGCACTTCCGCCAGCACGCTTGGATCTGGCCGCGGTGCAAAGGATTCAAGCCGGGCGGCTGAAAGTTCCGGAAGGTTATCGAGGCTTTCAAACACTTCCTTTTCTGCAACCACGCCCGCCCGAATCTGGGCCAGGGCATGGCGCAACGCATCTTTGAGTGAACGTCTCACGGACGTTTCAGGCACTTTCCACTGCTCAACCGGAATCAGGCCGCCGGGCATCCACACGGATCCTGCCTTGTTTACTGGCTTATCCTTCAACCTCGTTGCTCCCTTGCTTGCCGTCCTTTCAATTACTCAGGAACCAGCCAACCAATATCGTGAGACAAATTCAAAACGTCCGACCCGGCAACATCGCTCATCATTGCGGCAAACCGGGAGTCAAAACCCCAGGGTGGGTTTACCACCAGCATGCCCGATCCGACCATACCTCGCTCCGGCGGATTATTCAGATGCACCTCACTGCAGAGTATCTTGCGCGCATCAGTGCCCCTGACCGCATCTTTCAACTGTTCCTGCAGGCCACTGGTCAGTATCGGGTACCAGACAAGAAAAATGCCATGACGGCACTTATGCCATGCTTTCCCCAAAGTTTGCGCCACTTCAATGTAGTCGGTTTTGACCTCGTAAGAGGGATCAATCAGCGTCAGCAGGCGCGGCTGTCTGGGAGGCAACTGTCTTAGCAGACCTGCCAGGCCGTCCTGTCTGAGCACCCGAATCGGAGCCTCGGAAGCCCATTCCGCCAGTTGCTCGCCCTCAGATGGATGCAGTTCAAACAGCGTCAGCGCATCTCCATCCCGTAGAAAATGCTGAAACCACGCAGGAGAACCGGGGTAAACGGACAGTTCACCACCGCCGGCATTGAATCCTTTCAGCACGTCCAGAAACGGCTTCCAGTCCCCGGACAGCAACCGATCTCTGGCGCCCCAAAGTCTCTGAACTCCGTGGTCGGCTTCTCCAGTCTTGCGGGCCCGCTCACTTCGCAGGTCGTATATGGCACTGCCGGCATGGGTATCGAAACAGGCAATACCGGAGGCCTTCGCCCGCATCATGGTCTGGACCAGTGCCAGGGCTCCATGTTTCTGGACATCGGCGAAATTGCCGGCGTGGAAGGCGTGCAAATAACTCAACATACAAGAATAGCTCCCTGGTGACGGGGCCATTAAGCCCGATCACGGTTGCCCGGGGCAAGAGCACAATCGTCAAACCTGATCGATCGAGTCCGTTTCCCGCTTGCGTTTCGATAAAACGGAACTCATAATATTTAACGCGAATATTTCTCATTATTACTACTATTAACAGAACTTGGGAAAAGGAATGACGCCCATGTTTCGTCCAGCACCCCTGGCATTGACAGTAACCGCTCTGCTCACTGCAGGCTGCGCTAATCATCCCTGGTCCACCAAGGACTATCAGCCAGCAACCAAAGACTCAGTGGTCGATCACTACGCCGATCTGGCTCATGCCAACTACGAAGATGCCCTGATCACCGCCCGCGCGCTGGACGAAGCAACTGACCGCTTGATCGCCAATCCGACCGAAGCCAATCTGGCGACCGCAAAAGAAGCCTGGCTGGCAGCTAGGGTTCCTTATCAGCAAACAGAAGTGTTCCGGTTCGGCAATGCTATTGTCGATGACTGGGAAGGCCAGCTGAACGCCTGGCCGCTTGATGAAGGCCTGATCGATTATGTGAAGGCAGACGGGTACCAGCACGAGCTGGGCAACGCCGGTGCCACCGCAAACATCATCGCAAGCAACAGGATCAATGTGGGTGGTGAGACACTGAATGTGGCATCTCTTTCCCCTGCACTGCTCGCAGATCTGAACGAAGTTGGCGGCTCTGAAGCCAACGTTGCTACCGGCTACCACGCGGTTGAATTCCTGCTTTGGGGTCAGGATCTCCACGGTTTTGAAAGCGGCGCCGGTGAGCGTCCGGTCACGGATTACGCGAAGGGCGCTGATTGCACCAATGGCAATTGTGAGCGTCGTGGCGAATACCTGGATGCGGTAACAGACCTTCTGGTATCCGACCTCGAGTGGATGGTGGCCCAGTGGGCGCCGGGCGCCAGTGACAACTACCGGGCGCAATTGACCGCTGCAGACGCCAATCAGGGTGTTCAGAAAATGCTGTTCGGCATGGGTTCACTGTCTCTGGGCGAGCTGGCCGGCGAGCGAATGAAGGTTGCTCTGGAAGCCAACTCCTATGAGGACGAGCACGACTGCTTCAGCGACAATACCCACAATTCGCACTACTACAACGGCCAGGGTATCCAGAACGTCTACACGGGTACCTATCGTCGCGTGGATGGCAGCCTGGTGACCGGCCCTTCCCTGTCTGATCTGGTTCAGCAGAGCGACCCAGAGCTGGACGCCCGTCTTAACAACCAGCTGGACGCCTCCATGGAAGCCCTGGCGCTAATGAAGGCCCGCGCGGAGAGCAGCGAAAATCCCATGGCTTTTGACACCATGATTGCACCCGGGAATGCCGAGGGCACTCGTATCGTCAACGGCGCTATCATGGCGCTGGTCGCACAGACCGGTTCCATTGAGCAGGCTGCGCGCGACCTGGGCATTGAAGCCCTGTCTCCCGATGATGCCGGCCACGCGTTCTGAGCATGATGAAACCGCTTGCCTTAATCGGGGCGCTGGCGATCGCCAGCGCCCACGTTTGTGCCCAGACTCACGAGGGCTATCCGATCCAGACATCTCCGGCCTCTGGTGGTGAGGGCACCGTACAACAGTCAGACACCAATGCCTACTCGCTTCCCCAGGGCAATCTGTCCATGACCAAACGTCTGGACTTCAGTGTCGGCAACAGTTTCTTCCGGAACCCCTGGGTCGAAGCCCCGGCAAGCACTGACGCCCGTGACGGCCTGGGCCCGCTGTTCAATACCAACTCCTGCCAGGGATGTCATATCAAGGATGGTCGCGGACACCCACCCGGTGTCGACGAGCCGCCGGTCTCCCTGTTTTTGAGACTGGCAGTCCCTGCTGATCCGGAGCTGGACGCGGACATTCTGCGCAAACACGGTTTTAAACCGGCGCCAGTATATGGCAGCCAGCTCCAGACAGCCGCGCTTCCTGCAGCCAAACCAGAGGCTGACTTGATCGTCGAATGGACGCCAGTGAAGGAAACACTCGCGGATGGGACGGTGGTGGAACTGCGCAAGCCCGTGTACCGCATTGAGAACCCAAATTATGGGCCACTGCCCGAGGACCTTCTGGTATCGCCCCGGGTAGCACCGCAGATGATCGGAATGGGTCTGCTGGAAGCCATCCCCATCGAAGATTTGCAAGCCCTCCAAGACACTGATGATGCGGACGGAAACGGCATCTCCGGAAAGCTTAACCAGGTCTGGGATCTGGCAACGGAACAGACAGTGCCCGGTCGATTCGGCTGGAAGGCAGCCGAGCCCGATGTCCACCAGCAAAGCATGGGTGCGTTCGCCGGAGATATGGGACTGACCTCTACTCTGAAACCTAAAACCGACTGCATGCCCGAGCAGAATTGTGAGTGGTTTACCCATGGCGGTGAACCGGAAGTAAGCGACAAGGTCGCCAACTTCGTGACCTTCTACGCCAAGAGTCTGGCAATACCCGCGCGTCGAGATATTGAGTCTGAATCCGTCCGGCAGGGAGCAAGGCTGTTCAACGAAAGTGGCTGCGCTGGCTGCCATACGCCGAGACATCAGACCGGCGAGGTTGCCGATCGCCCGGACCTTAGCAATCAGACTATCTGGCCCTATTCGGATCTGTTGCTGCACGACATGGGTCCTGCCCTGGCCGACGGCCGCGATGAATTCCTGGCCAATGGCAATGAATGGCGAACCCCGCCGCTCTGGGGCATTGGCCTGGCCCAAGTGGTGAATCCGCAAGCCGGGTTCCTGCACGACGGCCGCGCCCGAACTCTGGAAGAAGCCGTGCTCTGGCACGGTGGCGAGGCTCAGGCGGCCGCCGACCGATACCGCCAGATGTCGCCCGAAGATCGATCCGCTCTGATCGATTTCCTGAATTCACTCTGAGGATCAGCCATGCAAGGGATCACCAGACTGCTGTGCACATCTATCCTGACACTAACCTCGCCCCTGGCGTGGGCAAGCGATGCCAACATCCAGGCCCGCCAGCAGTGGTATGAAGGCATTGCGACCGGCTATCAATCGTTGACCACAGAAGCGGGAGAGCTGGCTGAATCCGCCCGTGACTACTGCCAGAATCCAGCCGAGGGAAGCCGGGAACACGTGGAAGCCGCCTGGCTGAATGCCTTCCTGGCCTGGCAGAAGGTGCGCTTAGTCGATTTCGGCCCGGTCGAAAACAACAACCTTTCCTGGCAGTTCCAGTTCTGGCCGGATCCGAAGAATCTGATTGCACGGAAAGCGGCTTACCTGATCGGAAACGACGAACCGATCACCCCGAGCGTGATCAATCAGTCCGGTGTCGCTGTGCAAGGCTTCCCGATGATCGAATATCTGCTGTTCGACCAAGAGTTCAATGCCGGGGAAACTTCACTCCCAGTCGCCCGGACCTGCGAGCTGCTAACGAACGTCGCGGGACACTTGAAAAGCAACAGTGACGCATTGATGGCTGGCTGGCAGGCTTTCAGACCGCACTATCTGGAGACCGAGCAGTACTTCGACACCACTATCCGAGCGGGTATGGCAACACTGGAAATTCTGGAAGAAAGAAGGCTGGCCCAACCCATGGGTCTTCGCGGCAGTAACAAACGCAATCCTTACATCGCGGACGCCTGGCGCAGCGGCAAAAGCCTGCAGACTGTCGCGGCGACTGTCGACGGCCTGAACCGGTACTTTTTACCAGGGCTCGAAATTTCGCTGGAAGCAAAGGGGGCGTCCGACCTGGCAGACCGCATTCGCAAACAATTCAACGAGGTTCAGCAGAACTTTCCCGGAGCCCACCTACCCCTGGCAACGGCTTTGAAAGAAGAAGACCAGTTCCGGGCTCTGCAGAGCCTTTACGTTGATATTTCCCAGTTGACCACGCTGGTGAATGACCAGGCGGCAGTGGCACTTGGCGTAGTACGAGGCTTCAACTCGAGCGATGGCGACTGAGGAACCTGATCCTATGCTTTTGAACCGGAGAGCCCTTCTCAAGGTGTCCATTGCCGGCGGCGTTGCCGTGGGCCTGACCGGCTGTTCCCTGCTGCCCCGAAAAGCGTCAGTCCAACCTGATGGCTATGCCGGCGCCGTCGGGTTCCCGGATGGCAGTTTTGGAGTCAGCGCATTCAACCGCAACGGCCGGATAGTGTGGCAGGCGCCTGTCGATTCCCGCTGCCATAGCGGCTGCAACCGACCGCACCAGCAAGAGACCCTGTTTTTCGAGCGCCGCCCGGGTTGGTCATTCTA
The DNA here is from genome assembly GCF_002341575.1 of Marinobacter sp. UBA2498. NCBI lineage: Bacteria > Pseudomonadati > Pseudomonadota > Gammaproteobacteria > Pseudomonadales > Marinobacteraceae > Marinobacter > Marinobacter sp. UBA2498. The sequence continues at coordinate 25,351 of NZ_DDOI01000081.1, forward strand.
CGTTTTCGATAGCACTACAGGTGCCCGGAAACACCATATTTCAGCCGAGCCGGGCGAACACTTTGTTGGCCACGGTGTGTTCTCGACCGATGGCCGACGCCTCTACGTCACCGCCAGCCGGTACGATCAGGGCGCGGGGATCATCGCAGTCTACGATGCCGAAAAGGGTTATCGGCGGACAAAAACCTTTGATCTGGCGGGAATCGGCCCCCATGAGCTGACCTTGCACCCCGACGGCGAAACCCTGGTGATCGGTCTCGGAGGCATCCTCACTCACCCGGATTACGACCGCATGAAACTGAATCTGGACACCATGGATCCAGCCCTGGTACTTATGAATCGTCACTCCGGCAAAATCGTTGGCCGTTTCAGGCCGCCCCACCACCAGCAAAGCGCCCGCCATGTCAGCGTCAGCGGCGATGGCCGCGTGTATGTGGCCTATCAGCACCAGGGCCCACTCTACGAAACGCCGCCTTTGTTGGCACGTCTTGAAGAGGGAACTTTGCGGGAATACCGGTTCGATGAGGATACCCGGACAGCGTTGGCCAACTACATCTCCAGCGTGGTTGCGCATCCGGAAAACGACCTCGTGGCTGCGGCTTCGCCGATTGGTGGAACGGCCATTATCTTTCGGGGCAAGACCGGTGAGCTGGTCAGCCGCGCACACATCGCCGATTGCGCGGGCATCCAGACCCTTGCCGGAGGGGATTTTCTTGTTTCCTCCGGACGGGGAAAACTTATCCGGCTCGGCGCCGGCAAACCCGCCAGAGAACTCGCAGATCTATCCGTTCACTGGGACCACCATCTGGTCTGATCGCTCGCAGTTGCCGTAATCCGGACTTAAGGATACCGCGCCACACTGGTATCCTTTCGACACATTTTCCGGAGGATAGCGGTTTGCCTGAGAGCAGAAAGGACACCATCGAACAACTTTATGGCCTGATTGCCAACGAAGAGGATGCACGGGTCTGTACCGACATCTCCGATGACGCCTGTCGCGAAGTGCCGCGCAATTTCTTTCTGATTCTTGCCAGCAACGTCCTGACCAAACTGGGCGACCTGCTGATCAGTCCCAAAACCGTATTGGCCTGGTTGATGAGCGCCATTGGTGCACCCGCGCTGGTGGCCTGGCTGGTGCCGATCCGGGAATCCGGTTCCCTCGTCCCACAGATGGTCATTGCGGCCTGGGTCCGCCGCAAACCTGTTCGCAAGTGGTTCTGGACTCTTGGAAGCTTCGGACAGGCCGCCAGTGTTGTGGCCATGGCGGCCAGCATCTGGTTTTTCGAGGGGTATGCCGCAGGTTCCGGGATCATTGCAGCCCTCATTGTATTTTCCCTCGCCCGTGGATTCTGCTCCGTATCCATGAAAGATGTACAGGGCAAATGCATCCCGAAAACCCGCCGGGGAAGGCTCGGCGGGCTCGCCTCCACCATTGGCGGCACCGCCACCGTTGTGTTGACCGCGCTGCTGTTCTGGGAACGCGGCGACCCCACCCTCGCCTTTTACACCGTATTATTACTTCTGGCCGCGGCACTCTGGGTGATCGCCGGCCTGCTGTTTGCCGGAGTGGAAGAATACGACGGTGAAACCGGTGGCGGCGGAAATGCCATCAACGAGGCATTTCGAAGCCTGTCCCTGCTCCGGGATGACGTTCCGTTCCGGAACTTCGTGATTACCCGGGCCCTGCTGCTCAGCTCGGCACTGGCTTCACCCTATTTGGTCGTACTGGCACAGAAAGAATCCGACATTGGCTGGATGTTGGGCGTTTTCCTGCTGGCCAGCAGCCTCGCCAGCTCGCTCAGTGCCAGCTTCTGGGGCTGGGCTGCAGACACCTCCAGTCGGAGAGTCATGATCCGTGGGGCGGCAATGGCCAGCGGTGTGTGCCTGATCGTCGGCTTCACCGCGCTGTTTATCGGGACGGAAATCGGCAGCGTCTGGTTTTACCCGATTGCGTTTTTCGTACTGAGCATTGCCCATGCGGGCGTCAGGCTGGGGCGTAAAACCTATCTGGTGGACATGGCAGGGGGCAACAAGCGTACCGATTACACGGCGGTGAGCAACACGGTCATCGGTGTTCTGCTGCTTGTTACCGGCGGCCTCACCGCCCTCGTGTCAATGATCTCAGAAGTGGCGGTCATCATCGTTCTGGGCCTGATGGGGCTGGCTGGGATGTTCAGTGCCATGGGGCTGAAGGAA
>NZ_DDOI01000081.1:27584-30335 GCF_002341575.1 Marinobacter sp. UBA2498
AGGAAGTGACCGAAGACTGATAACGGTCGCCCGTTCAGGAGGGCGCCTTGCCGTCATTCAGGGCCAGAGCCCCTTTCACGATCCGGTAGATGATCCAGATAGAAATACCAAGGAGAATAAACCATCCGATGATGATCGGCGTGGTCACTATGCCAATCACGGTCCAGAGCAGGCCGATCCAGAAGGTGCGAATCTGCCAGCGGAAGTGCCGCTCCACCCAGGTATTACGGACGTCGTCCAGTTTGACGTAATTGATGATCACGCCCACCAGACCGGTAATGCCTCCTACGAAAAACGACAGCGCCTGAAGGATGTAGACCACCACCGCCAGGTTACGCGCCGGATCACTTCGGCGGGAGGCGGGGTCCGTGTCGGCAGGAATAAACTCCGGTTCAGCCAAGACAAGTCTCCTATTGATCTATTAATCGGAGTCTACCACAGCCCCCGTGGCCGAAAATCCCGCCGCGGTCAGTGATTGTCCGGACGGTAGCCCAGGCGGAAACCGCCCCAATGCTTGCCATTCACATAAATAGGTACGGAGAGATCATGCATGATTTCGCCGGTATCCCTGCGATAGGTTTGCAAAAGCATGTTCTCGGTGTGCGTGCCACAACGAATGCCCGTTCGGTCGTTGAACAGCCGCTTGCTCCGGCTCTTGACCAGATCCACCTTCGGATCTCCGGTCGGTGCGTGGGCGAAATCCCTGTTGTGGGTCGGTACATACCCGTCAGGCGCAGCGGCTATGGCAAAGACAATGGCCTCATGGGCGTTTTTCACCTGCTCCTGGATGGTCGGCAGGTATTGATCGGTAAATTTGTCAAAGCTGCTTGAGTACTTTGGCGGGTGCGTGTTCGGGATGGGAGTCCGGCTCTTGTCGAACAGCGCGCTTTCTGAGAGCTTGCCATCCCGGATTGCCTGCTCGAACATCTGGCCGATCTGGTCAGCGCCCGCTCTGGCCTGATCGAAGAACGGCCGGTGATAACTGGCTTCGCTGTTCAGGGCAAATGAAGCATTGGCTTTTTCCGCAAGCTCCATCAAAGTAGCAGCCTGCTCCGCCAGCGAGGAAACGCTGGTATCGCTCTCGGAAATCTGGTCACGCACCGTTTCAATGGCGGAGAACACCTGGGCCAGACTCTGCTCGTTGTTCTGATCTATTTCGGCTATCCGGGCAACCTGCTGCTGGACCCGATCAGATTGTTCGCTGATCTGTTCCAGACGCTCACCCACGCTTTCCACAGACGTCAGGCCCTCCTCAATGCTGCGGGCAAGGTCTTCAATCCGGGACACAATCAGCGTGGTATCCGAACGAATTTCCTCGAGGGTTTCCGCCACTTCACCGGTCGCCTGGGCCGTGCGGCCCGCCAGCTGACGCACCTCATCCGCCACCACGGCAAATCCGCGACCCTGATCACCCGCACGGGCGGCCTCAATGGCCGCATTGAGTGCAAGCAGATTGGTTTGCTCGGCAATACCCTGAATGGTGGCGGTCACGCCCTGGATCTTGTTGGATTTCTCGTTCAGCTCCTGGATCAGCCGGAGATTCTCACCGGACTGCTGGTGTACCGCGCGCACACTATCGATGGCCGAGACCAGCGCTTCGCGCCCCTCGGTACTGACCTGCTTATTCTGGAGAGCCATGGTGGCGGCATCGGTCGCCTGCTCGGAGGATTCCCGCACGGTCTCGGTAATCTGGCCCGCGTAATCGGCCATCTGGGCGGTTTCTTCAACCTGACGGTCCAGCCGGATCTTGAGCTGGTCTGCGGCAAAGGAGACCTGGGCGGCGGAAATAGCGTTCCTGTCAGCGCTTCCGGAGAGGGTTTCCACCAGAGCCCGCCCGGCTTTCGCATCGGAAAGCAGCTGCCGGCAATGGGCCCGGAGCGGATGATCTTCTGCCAGGGTGCCCTTATCCAGAGCCCTGAGACCGCGTTCGGCAGGCTCCAGCACCCGGATGACCAGAAAGCCGGCGGCGGCTGCAAGGCCAACCACCAGTCCAACCAGTATTGATGCCGGTTCAAGGCCTAGCAAAGGCGCCACCACTGCACTGATGACCGCAAGAACAACAGCACTCACCACCCCCAATATTATTGAAGCCCGATCCAGCAACCCCATAGGAACCTCTTCTTTATCGTTGCTTCTACCAATATTTTGTTATTTAAGGCCATCATGGAGACTAATAAATTGATATGAGTTTATAACTCATACTTTAGTGTATTTAACTGGCTTATCGGCAGGAAAAGGGGTTTCTGAAACAAAAAACCGCAAACCCGGCTCACTCTGTTACCAAGTGGGCCGGGCTTGCGGTGTTTAGCGCGTTTTTAGCTCTTAATCCCGGGGTTTATCGCACAGCCAGGTTGGCAGCCCCGCTGATATCCGAGGCATAATCCATTATGTGATAGATCATGTTCTGCTCGTTGGTGCCCGTTACCAGATGGGCACCCGGCCCCCTGGCATAAATGCCCACATCCTCACCGGCATGTGTCTCGCTGCCCAGTGGCACCAATGACTCCTGGTGGAAGCCCGGCGTGGTGGTGTCCACGTTGGTCAGGTCCTTTCGGCCGGCGTTGATGGGGTCGCCATAGGTACGGTCCGCATCGGTCTCGCTTCCATAGTCGCGCATGCCGAGGCCATTGGCATACCCCAGGGTGGTGTATGGCAGATCATCCGACGCCAGTTCAGGCTGCTCCGCCCCAATGCTCACCACCTTACCGAGAATGGGGTTGCCGCGCTTGGGATAACCGGCCATCGTGAACA
>NZ_DDOI01000003.1:0-4163 GCF_002341575.1 Marinobacter sp. UBA2498
CCGGGATTAGTTGACCACTACAATAGTGCGCCAACCCTTCCATCTGTCCCGCGTCGAAGAATGGCCTTGATTTTGCTTTGTATATCCAACCGCTCGAAATTAAATAAATTATCGGGCTGTATAGCAAGCAACTTAGGAGTAACAAATGCTAAATCTGAACCGTTTGCTGCTGGCAGTTGCCATTGGCGCGACACTTTCATCTCAAGCATTTTCGCAGGACGAAGCGGAGCCCACTAATGAGAACTTTGTTGATGCTTTGTTAGTGGCTGAAGCCGACTTACCTCTCCAGCCCCTGGCAGACCAACCGACCAAGCTGACAATGCCAGGAATGAACGGAAGCCTTTTTTATGTTCCTTCAAACCCCGACACCATAAAGTGGGGATACCTGCCGAACCGTAGTGACAAGCCACTTATAGAAATTCCTTCCGGAGCTACAATTACTATCGATACCGTGTCCCACGAGGGTATTCTGGAAGATCAGGGACGAGACCCGGTGGCTTACTTCACTAGTAAGGGTGTGCCAGAGAATATGATCCTAAAGGACGCAATTGAAATTCCTGGGTCTGATATTAAACATGACTTTAAAGCAGATGGACCTCACATCGTTACTGGTCCAATCGCCGTGAAAGGAGCTAAGAAGGGCGACGTTCTGAAAGTGGAAATTCTCTCTATTACACCAAGAGTTCCCTATGGTGTTATCTCTAACCGCCACGGAAAGGGCGCTCTACCGGGAGAGTTTCCGGAAACAGAGAAGCCTTCTGAAAATGCCAGTGCCGACAATCCCGGTGACTACCATAATGTTTCTATTTTCACGCCAATCCGAAAGGCTGATGATGGTTCTTGGGAAGCCATCATGAAAACAGACGCGGGTACCGATGTTGTATTCCCAACAGCACCGTTCATGGGCGTTATGGGGGTGGCCGCCGATACAGAGGACGCCGTACATAGCGTTCCTCCTGATATCTATGGTGGCAATATCGATATCAACGATCTAGGTGTGGGATCCACCATATATCTTCCTGTGTTAGTAGACGGAGCAAACTTTTACACGGGTGATCCACATATGGCCCAAGGGGACGGCGAGGTTGCGCTGACCGCGTTAGAGCATAGCTTGCGCCCAACCTTTCGCCTCACTGTGCTGAAAAAAGGAGATGCTCAAATACCTTCCGCGTCCGGATCCCTCGAAAAGCCATTTGGGGAAACCCCTACGCACTGGGTTCCCATTGGGCTAGATAAGGACCTTGACGAAGCCATGAAGGATGCGGTGCGTGAGTCGATCCGCTTTTTGCATGAGGAGCTGGGAATGGATCGGGCGACGGCCTTGGCCTATTTGTCAGCTGCTACGGACTATGAAGTTTCGCAGGTTGTTGATGGGACCAAAGGCATACATGGATTGATTCGGAAATCGGATTTTAAAGAAGTTATGGAGAACGAGAAACAGCAGCAATAATACAGATAATGTCGGCCGGGTTAACGGATATTAAACCTCCGAGCGCGCTGCGCTACTGTCACCGGCCGACATTCTGTTTGACCAAATCTCACCATCAACGCGCCGTGGTATGCGAGGTCATCTTCATTCCTGTGATAGGCGGTGGGCAGCCAGGCAGCACAGATGCTTAGCCCTTTAGCCCGTACTTCTTGCTTAAACCGCTGAAGGGGTGCCTCCCATGCCAGGTGAAGCCTGCCAGAGGGGCGTCACCGACCACGGCACTAATCCTCAATAGGTAATTAGCTGGCGGCGGTGGTGGAGTGCCGGCCACGCCGGTTTTCCACCGCTTCCTGCAAGTCTCGCCGGTTCCCTGCGCTCAGCGTCCTCAGCACCAGGCCATCCTGAATCAGCAAATGGACCTTGGCCAAGTTCGTCAGGAGCGTTGAGTATTGGCCTTAGCCATAGGCGATGGCCAGCTCCCTCCCATAACAACGGAGCACGCAAGTGCACCCCGCCCGACAGACTTTGTGTGCCAAGGCATAGCGGATCTAGGTTTTAACTCCCCCTATGGGTCCGGTGATGAGTCCTTTCATCCAGCCTTGTTTCCGGTATTAATCCTTCACATGGTCCCGAATCAGCCTCAACGCTTCTTCCATGTGCTCAAAACGGTGGCTACCGCCAACTCACACGCATCATCATCCTGGCCCGGGCAAAAGCGCCCACACAGAGGCCGAATGTAGAGCTGCAGTCTCAAACCGCTTCGGAATCAAATGGCGTTGCTTGACCGCAGGGGGAGTCCATGTAGCTTTTGTTTAGCGGCGCACATGTAGCGCAGCGAAATGGGCGTCCGGTTTAGGGCCGAAGGCCCGGAACGAACTACAACAGCTGGTTATGTGATCTCTCATTTCTCACCCATGGCTATTGGTCTGAACAGCTCACCAGCACCTTCCAGAACTGTCCAGACAAGCAAACCAACGCCAACGCCGAGATACCAGGGACTGAGAAGCACAGCGGCAACCAACATGAACACGGCAGGTAAAATTGGCAGCTTCATAGCGCCCGAGGCAAGATTCATGATCAGATTTATGGTAGCAAGAACGACACCTAGCCACAGCAGCCAATGAACGCTCAGAAACCAGCCAATAACACCCACCAACGGCCCCGACAGGGTAAAGAGAGTAAATTGATTCATGCTTCCTTGCTCCTACACATAACAGCGGTTGGGCAACGCGCTTTACCATTGCAGAAATTTGACTGCCTCATTATTACTGACTTCGCACCATCAATCGCGCTGCACATAAATCGTTAAAACAATAGCTTAGCCGAGCATGGCTATCTCTGCCATGAAATCGTTCAGCGTCTGCAATTTGCTCAGCTAACCATACTGGACGAAATTGCTGTGATTAGCGTAGAGGCTCTGGAGGAAAACCCTGACTCCAACGTTCGCTTTTGTTTATGTCAATGGCCATTTATTTTGACCCACCTTTGGCCAATAAAATTGACCCACCTTTCATAGTCTATCTTGTGGCTTTTTGCTTCAGTCGATAGCTTTCTCCTCCCAACATAAAGATGTGCGAATGGTGGATGACCCGGTCAATGATCGGCACCGCCACGTTGTCGTCGTGGAAGAACTCGCCCCAACTGGTGAAGTCCTTGTTGGTGGTCAAGATGATCGACCGGTATTCGTACAGGCTGTTGATCAACTGGAACAGATTGTAGCGGGCCTGCCGGGTCATGGGCAGGTAACCTAGCTCATCAATGATCAGCAGGTCGTATTTGGCCAGGGCGCTGACCCGTTTTTTCAGCTCACCCTTCATCTCGGCCAGTTCCAGCTCTTCCACCAGATCCAGGGCATTGCGGAACAATACCCGGTAACCAGCTTCCACTGCCTTGTGGCCAATACCGATGGCCAGGTGGGTCTTGCCCACACCCGGCGGGCCAATGAACACCAGGTTGTTCCGTTCGTCGAGGAACTGGAAGTCCAGCAAGGCGTTCACCTGGCGTTTATTAATGGTGGTCTGGTGCCGGTAGTCGAAGCCCTCAAGGCGCTTCTCGGCGGGGAACGCGGCCATCTTCCGATTCCGGTGGATGCGCTTGTCCTGCCGTTGAACCAGTTCGTGTTCGGCAAGCCGATCCGCGAAGCTGAGATAGGACATCTCGTTGGCTTCTGCCTCGGCCAGCAGGTTGATTAGTTCATCGGCGGCTGCGCTCAGGCGCAGGCTGCGGTAACGGGCTACAGTCTGTTCAAGCTGGCTCATGGGTCACCCCCTGGCCACTGGAGCGGCCAAGACGCTGGTAGGCGCTCAGATCCAATGCCTGCTTGGGTTCCGGTAACGATTCCGGCTGTCGCTCCCGCAGAACGGCCGCCTGGGCTGCTTCCAGGTAGTTTTGCAGTCGTGTGGCCGTCATGCCGGGGCGTTCTGCCAGCGCTGTGATCAACTCTGGATCCACCGGCGCATGGCGCTTGAGCAGGTCACGGGCAGCCACCAACTGATCCTTGTAGATCTTGGGCTCGGAGCGCTTGAGCTGCTGACACAACCGGTGCCCGGTCTCGTCGCTGATCAGGGCGTTGATGCCAGCTTCCAGCTTGTTCACGCGCTGGGCATGATCCCGGTAGTGATGGGTGTTCTTGATCACCTTGCCCTTGTCGGCGCACAGCGCATGACTGGCAATGACTTCGCCCGTGTTCAGGTCGCTGATATGGAGTTGACTGCCGGACTCCAGAACGCCCACC
>NZ_DDOI01000003.1:4293-5138 GCF_002341575.1 Marinobacter sp. UBA2498
TGCCAGGCCATGGGCACGGAGTACTTGTTGGCCTTCCAGGCGATCAGGCCGGTCTTGTCCACCTGCCGTGTCTCGCGGGCCACAGGCTGTACGCAAGCCGGTGACAGGTAGGCCTCCAGATGTTCTCGCTCATCCCGTTCGAAGCGTTCCCGCGGTGGTTCGCCGGTGGTGCCGTGGATGCGGACATTGGCCACGCTCTCAACCCAGTCCTGCACGTGCTGACGCACGTGTTCCTGATCCCGGAAGACTTCACCGTAGAGGCAATCCTGCTTGACGTACTTAACACCGGCTTCCACCTTGCCCTTGCTCTCCGGGTCATAGCCTTCGCAGGCATGGATCCGGAATCCAGCCGTGGTGGCATACTCATGAAACCGTTGGTTGAGCGTCAGTTCGCGGTACTGTTCGTTGATCACCACCAGCTTGGTCTGATCGTAAACGCTCTCATCCGGCAGGCCACCGAAGTACCGCAGGGCTTCGTCATGGAGCTGGATAAACGTCTGGGTATCCAGCGGGCGGAAGGCCAGGCCCACGTACATCAACCGCGAGTACGACAGCACGAACACCACAAAATGCAGCGTGCGTTCTTCGCCACCGATCAGCACGCCGCGCAACTCACCGGGGTCCACCTGACACTGAACACCGGGCACATCCTCCAGAATGGGCTCGTAATAGCGCATCTGGGCCGAGGCCACTTCCTCCTTGAGCACTCGCACATAACGGCGAATGGAGCGATCTGAGGCCGGTAAGTCGCCGACCTTTGCCTGAAGCTTACGGGCAATCTTGACGGCGCTGAGCTTGGGGAATTGCTTGAGCAAATGCACCAGATAATCCCGGTGATCATCGAG
>NZ_DDOI01000003.1:5421-5653 GCF_002341575.1 Marinobacter sp. UBA2498
CCCAGTTCCTGACTGATGGCGCGGATCGACAACCCTTTGCCGTTATCGTGCAGTGCCTTGATTTTGTGTATCACAACCCACTCCTTCACTGACATGCCCCCGGCTATCGATAAAAGCGGGGGACAGTAGCTGGTTCTGTGGCCTGACGGCCACCCGGGGGTGGGTCAAAATTAATGGCCAGTAGTGGGTCATTTTAATTGGCCACTAACAGTTTATAAGCTGACAATCAGAT
>NZ_DDOI01000084.1:0-4221 GCF_002341575.1 Marinobacter sp. UBA2498
TTATTTCCATCGCGGCCTGCGTGGTGATTTATACCCTGGTCGGTTTTGCTGTCTCCAGCAATCTGTCACTGGCTGAAATCATCGAAACCCGGGACTATTCTCTTGCCGCAGCCGCGCGACCGGCGCTTGGGCAGTACGCCGTGTGGTTCACCATTGCCATCGCGATGATGGCCACTGCCGGAGGCATTCTTGCCAGCATTTTCGCTGTATCGCGCATGTTGGCCATGCTCTCCGAAATGAAACTGGTCCCGCACAGCCACTTCGGCATGCCAGGCAGCATCCAGAAACACACGCTGGTCTACACTGTGGTTCTGGGGGTGATACTGACCGCCTTTTTTGATCTTTCACGCATTGCGGCGCTGGGTATCGTGTTCTACCTGATTATGGACATTGCGATCCACTGGGGCGTTCTTCGGTATTTGCGTGCAGATGTGAACGCCAGGGCATGGGTGCCAACCATGGCCATCCTGCTGGATCTGCTGGCACTCGGCGGGTTTGTCTGGGTCAAACTGAATACCGATCCCTTTGTCATCGGGGTTGCCGTTGTCACCATGATTGTTATTGCAGTGGCGGAACAGATCTTCCTTAAAAAGTCCGGAGAAGCTGCAGGCTCAGGCCATGAACACCATCACTAGTCATAAATATCAGATACGGAGGATAAGCACATGATGGAAGGCAATATGTATGGTCACACAATGTGGGGAGGGCACTGGCTGTGGATGCTGGTTTTCGCAATCGTGGCCATTATTCCGGCCTGGCGTATATGCCAGCGTATTGGGTATCCGGGTGCACTGGGGCTGCTGATAGTAATTCCTTTAGTGAACCTTTCCTGCTTTATTTTCTTGCGTTCAGTGAGTGGCAGGCTAACCGGAACGGAAAGTCCGGAGAATAGAACATGAGCCTTCTGGAGCAATACGCCCTGTTGCTGGCGCTGGCAATCGGCATTGTTGGCAGCGTTTTCTGTCTGTATACGCTCGCCCGCGCGATAGGCCCGACACGTAAGGAGTCGGGCAAGGATGTGCCGGCGAGTTCCGGAGTCTTGTCTCGGGATCCGGTGTGGGGGCGCTATCACGCCCGGTACTACGGTTACGCGTTGCTGTTTCTGGCCTTCGATATGGAGATGGCTTTCATGTACCCGTGGGCAGTTGTGTACAAGGAAGTGGGAATGGTTGCGTTGCTTGATATGGGCGTGTTTCTGGCCATTCTGTTTCTTGGCCTGCTTTACGGATGGAGCCAAGGGGCTTTCAGGCGGCAATGAGTTCTGATCCGGCAATAAACGCAACGGGCGCACGGCAGAAGCGGCCGTCATTTTTGCACAAGCTGGTTTCCCGGGCACTGGCCCGTAACCTGAGTTGCCTGGTCGTTCCCGGTCCGGAGGTTGCGCTGGCACATGGTCTGGACGTACCCGCTGCAGGCTTGCTCATCAGCACCACGCCGCGCGATGCCAGCGTACTCCTGATCGTCGGTGAGCTGTCAGAAAAAATGGGCGATGCTGTGGCCGTGCTCTACGCCCAGATGCCACGGCCGCGAGCCATTCTCATGGTAGGTGGGCAGACACCATCAACTTTACCCGGTGCCGATATTTCCGCAGGTCTGTCGCAAGAGAAGCTGACCGAAGCCGTAGGTAAACTACAGCGCGCATTTGTCGACGGTGCCTTTGCGGAATCGCCGGAGGATTTTGACGCCGATGTTCTGCATGCCAGAATCGAGTATGTCTGCCCCATGCACCCGGAGGTCGTTGAAGACGAGCCGGGCAGTTGCCCCAAATGCGGCATGGACCTGGTAGCGCGCGAAGCCGGGGAATCTACCCCTGAGGGCGGCCACGATCACGAGCACGACCATGCACAGGAAAATACCGGGACCGAATATACCTGTCCCATGCACCCGGAGATCGTCCGGGACGGGCCGGGCAGCTGCCCCAAGTGCGGGATGGATCTGGTAGTCCGTGAGGACGCTGAAGATGAGGGCGACTCCGAGGAGAGCTCTGGCCACGATCATGAGCATCACCACGATCATCAGCACCATCATGATCACGAACATCAACATGGCGAATCTGACGACCACTCAGAACATGAACATTCCGGGCATGATCAAGGTGAACACGATCACAGTGGACACGATCATGGTGCCTCGGGATTCATGTCGATGATTGAAGTCACTAAAGACCTGCCCCGCAGCGCCGACGGCCTGCAGATGGACTGGCTTGAGGTGCCATTCGGCCCGGTCTTTCCTGGCTTGCCCGGTGGTCTGAAGTTGACGCTGACGCTCGACGGCGATGGCGTAACCGAAGGGCGGGCGACCTCCCTGGTGGGTATGACCGCCGAAGGTGAAGAGGGTGAAGGGAGCCAGGAAAGTAAAGAGATGGATGCTGATACATTCATCGAGCATCTGTCCTCAGCAATGCCGTTGGCGCCTGTGAGCTACCGTCTGCTGGCCTGTCTGGCAATCGAGCAAGCGGCTGGGCTGAATGACGATCAGGCGACCACTCAGGCCCGCAGTGGCGCCCTTGAGCGTGAGCGCATCGCCAGTCACCTGGGTTGGCTGGCACAAGTGGGGCGCCAGCTCGGCTTCGCCTGGCTGACGCAGCGGGCTTCAACTCTGCAGCTGCAGGTCAGAGACGCTGATCGGAACAGGCTTGCTGAGCTGGAGCCAGTGCTGCGCACATTGGGTGCCCGCCTTGAGCGAACGCCTTTGCTCAAATCGCGGCTGAAGGGTATCGGCGTACTGTCATCGAAATCTTCTGCTCTGCGCGGCCCTGTAGCGCGTGCTGCGGATGAAGGCGGAGATGCCTGGGCACGTCTGTGGCAACGTCTGGCCCAAATTTCGGCCAGCCTCGAACTCATTAGGTCGAGCGGGGAGCCCGAGCTGCCATCCCTGCGCGACATTGGCGATGTGTCAGGAACCGGTGAGGCAGCCGTTGACACTCCACGCGGCGAGGCCCGGTTAAGCTTGAAACTGGAACGTGGCCAGGTGAAATCCTACAAACTGGACACCGCCTGCAGTCACCATATCGACCTGGTGCCGAAGCTTGTCGAGGGCAAGGAACTGGGCGATGCGCTGTTGGCAATCGGGTCGCTGGACCTGTCGCCCTGGGAGGTAATCTCGTGACCGTCGTTATCGTTTTGCTCGCCTTGCTTGGCAGCGCCTGGCTGCTGGCCGTGATTGAGGGCTGGATCACAACGGGCCGCCTGAGTCCGGCCGCGCCACTATACAGCGGCTTGGCGCACATCGGCCGTGAGTCCATTGTGCCGCGCTCGCCAGACCGGGTATTTTTCGAGGCGGCGCCGGTGCTGCTATTGGTTGTGGCGGTGCTTGGTATGGCGGTCCTGCCGCTGGCGCCGGATCTGGTCATCGCGGACCTCGGCACCGGCGGGCTCTTCATCAACGCGGCCCTGGCCTATGTGCTGGTCGCGGTGATCATGGCGGGCTGGGGGCCGGATGGCGCCTACGCGATGATCGGCGGCTGGCGCTTTCTGGGCCAGCTTATTGCCTATTCCATGCTTATTGTCATGCCGATCACGGCCGTGGCCATGCGCGCTGAGTCTCTGGTGAACACTGCAATCGTTGGTTCCCAGGCGGGTCTGTGGAACATTGTCTATCAGCCCCTGGGATTCGTGCTGTTTTTCATTGCCGCCATGGCGCTTGCGTTTCGCGCGCCATTCGATCTGCCCACCGCGGAGGGGGAGCTTGGCGGAGGTGTGGATGCCGAGTACACCGGCGTCCGCCTGGCAGTGTTGCGCCTAGCCCGCTTGACACTGGTGGTTACGCTGGCCTCCGCAACCACGGTGTTCTACCTCGGTGGCTGGCACGGCCCGCTGCTGCCGCCCTGGGCCTGGAGCCTGATCAAGGCCCTGGCCGTGGCCGTGTCGATGCTGCTGGCCGGTCGTTACCTGCCACGCATTCGCGAGGCGGATCTGATGCGGTGGTGCTGGATTCTGGGCATCCCTCTGGCACTGGTTAATATCATTATTGTCGGTTTACTGATCCTGGTGGTTCCCTGATGCACGCACAGGCTTTTTTCGTTGCCGTTTTCGGGCTGGCCGCCATCGGCTTTGGCGTAGTGGTGTTTCGCACGTCATCCATGGTCCGTTCCGCGCTGGCGCTGCTGTTTTCACAGACTGCCGTCGGCTGCATGTTTCTGGCGATGCAGACCGAATTTCTGGGTGTACTGCAGATCATGATGATGGCCACGGAGATGAGCATCATGGCCATCTTCATGGT
>NZ_DDOI01000084.1:4268-5335 GCF_002341575.1 Marinobacter sp. UBA2498
GCATCATGGCCATCTTCATGGTTATGTTCATGATGGATCCCGGTGGCCTTGGCGGTATGGACATGAGCCATCAAAAGCGTTTTTCGATCGGTGCCGGGGTGAGTGCGGCCGTTGTCGCTATCGCCGTTGCGCTGTTGTCCGACTGGGGTCCCGCAGCCGAGCAGGTGGCGGACGCGGAAGCGCAGACGCGGGAGCTGGGGATGGAGCTGCTTGGGCGCTCGATGATGATCTTCCAAACTGCCGGCATCACCATCCTGACCGCGATGATTGCCGCCACGGCGGTGGCAATACCTGTGAAAAACCTGGCGGGTAAAGACGACAAGGAGGCCTCGGAATGACCGTAGTTCTGATAGTAGCGCTTCTGACCGGCGCCATCCTGTTCGGTATCGGTATCTATGGCGCGCTGTCACAGACCAATCTGGTGATGATCATGATGGGCGTGGAGCTGATGCTGGCGGGCGCCATGGTGAATCTCGTCGCTTTCTGGCGCTTTCTGCACCCCGAGGCCTATTCCGGCCAGATGTTCGTGCTGGTGGTGATGACGGTCATGGCACTGGAGATGGCGGTCGGATTTGGCGTCGCCATTGCCCGCTTCCGGGCCAAGGGCTCGGTCGAGATGGAAGAAGCAAAGGACCTCAAAGGATGAATGCAGTGCTCCTGCCGATACTGCCGCCGCTGATCGCCGCCCTGGCCGTGTTGATACTCCGCCGTGGTGGAGCCGCGCTGGCCCTGGCTGGCGCAACGCTCAGCCTGGCGGGAAGTCTCTGGCTTCTGGCCCGGGTGGCAGGTGGTCAGGCCGAAACTCTGCTTCTGCCCGGTCTGCCGGACATGCCTCTGCGGCTGGTCGCCGGACCGATGACCTCGCTGTTGGCCGTGGCGGTGGCTACGGTGGGCACATTTGTGCTGATTTACGCCGTTGGTTATATGAAGCGGGAGTCCGGTCAGGCGCGCTTTTATGCCGTGATGTCCCTGTTCCTGGCCGCCATGCAGGCATTGGTGCTGGCTGGCGACTGGATTCTGCTGCTGGCGGCCTGGGAGCTGATCGGTTTGTGCAGTTACCTGCTGAT
>NZ_DDOI01000130.1:0-3271 GCF_002341575.1 Marinobacter sp. UBA2498
GTGCCCAATGAGTTTACGCTCGACGGCATGAATATCGTATTGGACTGTGCCCATGGCGCCACCTATCACGTGGCCCCCAAGGTATTTCGGGAGCTTGGGGCCAAGGTTTCGGTTATCGGTGGCGATCCCGATGGGCTCAATATCAACCTTAACGTTGGCTCCACTCATCTGCAGGCGCTCAAGGCAGCAGTGATCGAAAAAAACGCTGATCTGGGGATCGCATTCGATGGGGATGGCGATCGGGTTCTCATGGTGGACCGGGACGGATCCGAGGTCGACGGCGATGAGCTGCTCTACGTCATCGCGTCCCAACGCTTTGCCGAGGATCGCCTGAAAGGCGGTGTGGTCGGTACGCTGATGACCAATCTGGGTGTCGAGCTTGCTTTGAATGAAATCGGAATCGAGTTCGAGCGTGCAAAAGTCGGCGACCGATACGTGATGGAGCGGCTGCTCGCCAACAACTGGGTGCTCGGTGGCGAAGGCTCTGGCCACATGGTTATCCGCGACTGCACCAGTACCGGTGATGGTATTGTTTCGGCGCTGCAGGTCCTTCTTTCAGTGTGGAAGTCCGGGAAAACCCTTGCGGATCTGCGGAAGGGGATGAGCAAGCTCCCCCAGAAAATGATCAACGTTCGGGTGGCGCAGCGTTTCGATCCGTTCAGTCGTGATGATATCGTAGCTGCGGTGCGCAAGGCCGAAACCGAGCTGGGCAGTTCCGGCAGGATTCTGTTGAGGGCTTCTGGCACAGAGCCGCTGATCCGTGTGATGGCGGAGGGGCAGGACGCCAGCGAGATTCTTCGGGTAGTCGAGGAACTGGCAAAAGTTGTGGAGAAATCCACCGCTTAATTTTGTGTTTTCAGGCGGTTGTCTGCCGGGAGGGAGTGCTGTATAGTTCGCCCTCCCTAACGTTCGGGAACTGTTATGCGTCGGAAGATTGTAGCCGGAAACTGGAAAATGAACGGGTCAAAAGACCTGGCACAAACGCTGGTAAGCGATGTGCGATCCCAGGCGGCCTCTCTTGATAATGGCGTTGAGGTTGTTATCATTCCTCCCGCTATTTACGTCCCGGGCGTAGTTGCCAGCGCAGGCGATGTACTGTCGGTCGGTGTTCAGAACGTGGCGCAATGGGCGTCCGGAGCCTACACCGGTGAGATTTCCGCGGACATGGCGTTGGATCAGGGCTGTCAATACGTCTTGGTCGGTCATTCCGAACGTCGCCAGCTCTTCGCTGAGACAGACGCTGCAGTGGCCGAAAAAGTCGGTCGCATTCTCGCTTCCGGGCTCCAGGCCATGGTTTGTGTTGGTGAAACCCTGGAAGAGCGTGAGGCTGGTAAGGCCGAGACCGTTGTTGCCGCCCAGGTAAAGGCCGGCCTTGCGACGGTCACAAGCGAGCAGTGGCAGCGTGTAGTGGTTGCCTATGAGCCTGTCTGGGCGATCGGAACAGGTAAAACCGCTACGGCACAGGACGCGCAGGCAATGCATGCGTCGATTCGGCAGGTGCTTTCAGAGATGGGCGCGCCGGCCAATGAGATTTCCCTCCTTTACGGGGGCAGTGTAAAAGCGGATAATGCAGCCGCTCTTTTTGCCGAGCCGGATATTGACGGCGGTTTGATCGGCGGAGCGTCGCTCAAAGCAGAAGATTTTGTAAGTATTTGCCGGAGTGTTCCGGCGGGTACCTGAATTTAAAGGTTCGCGAGAGTCGTTATGGATTGGGTAGAAACGCTGGTAGTCGTTGTGCACGTGGTGATCGCGGTGGCGCTGGTGGGTCTGGTGCTGATCCAGCAGGGCAAAGGCGCAGATGCCGGCGCTGCCTTTGGTGGTGGTGCATCGCAGACTGTGTTTGGTAGTCAGGGTAGCGGTAGCTTTCTCACCCGCTTCACGACTCTGCTCGCAGTGGTATTTTTTGTAACAAGTTTCTCGCTGGCGATTTTTGCCAAGCAGCGTGCCGAAGTGGCAGGCGAAGCCGGTATTCCTGTTGTTCAGGAATCCAGCAGCGCAGCCCCTGCTGATACCGCTGCTGACAATGGCGAAGCCGCAGCCAGCGAAGCCGAGGGTGGGGAGTCTGATCTCCCTGAACTCGAGTAAGAATGTTGCCCGGGTGGTGAAACTGGTAGACACGCTATCTTGAGGGGGTAGTGGCGAAAGCCGTGCCGGTTCGAGTCCGGCCCCGGGCACCATATTAGAAGAAAAACGGCTTGGAGTTTCCAGGCCGTTTTTTTTGGTCAGTCCTTGACCAGTCTGTCCGGCGTCTCTATACTCCGGCGGATATTGGGACCTGCCGCTTGGTGCTGGCGGGTTTCTGGCAGGCCAGGTGTCTGTCAGCAGGAAGCGGTACACCGGTTTGCTTCCTGCGAGTTCTTGCAACAAAAGGCCCCATTGTCAGGGGCTTTTTGATTAAGGGGCCTGGCGCAAAGGGCCCTGGTGCATAAAAAGGGCTGATAAAACAGCCCTTTTTTTGTTTTTGGGGCCGGTAAATTGATAACGGAGAAGGCACAACTTGTCAGCCAAGCTTAAGCAACTGGAAGACATTCTTCAGCCCGTGGTGGAAGGTCTGGGGTATGAGTTCTGGGGCATTGAATTCCGCTCGCAGGGCCATCATTCCCTGTTACGGGTGTTTATTGACGATGCCGAAAACGGCATCGGAGTCGACGACTGTGAGAAAGTCAGTCGCCAGATCAGCGGTGTGATGGATGTGGAAGATCCCATCCAGACCGAATACACACTGGAGGTCTCATCCCCGGGGATGGATCGCCCGCTGTTTCGTCTAGAGCAATACGAGGCCTTTGTTGGTCATCAGGTTCAGATTCGTCTCCGGATGGCATTTGAAGGTCGCCGGAAGTTTCAGGGGCTGATCAAAGGCGTGGAAGGTGATGATGTGGTTGTGGTCGTTGATGATCACGAGTATCTGCTGCCATTCGACAGCATTGAAAAAGCCCACATCGTGCCGGTATTTGAGTGAGCGATTTGAATAAAGTCCGTGGACGCACAGTTGATTTTAAGGGCAGGGCAATCCAATGAGTAAAGAGATCTTGCTGGTGGTTGAATCCGTCTCGAACGAGAAAGGTGTCGAGAAGGATGTGATTTTTGAAGCGATCGAGCTGGCACTGGCCACCGCTGCCAAAAAACGCTTTGAAGACGAAGAGGCGGATATCCGCGTATCAATCGACCGGAAAACCGGCGAATACGAAACCTTCCGCCGCTGGCTGGTGGTGGATAACGATGCCGTTCCTGCGCTGGGCACTGAGCTCACCCTGCAGGAAGCCGAGGAAAT
>NZ_DDOI01000130.1:3351-7121 GCF_002341575.1 Marinobacter sp. UBA2498
CTGCAGGAAGCCGAGGAAATCGACCCGGCCCTGAAGCCTGGCGATATCCACGAGGAGAAAATCGAATCCGAAGCCTTTGGCCGCATTGGCGCCCAGGCTGCCAAGCAGATTATCTTCCAGAAGGTTCGTGAAGCTGAACGCACCAAGATTGTGGACAGCTACCGCGACCGCGTTGGTGAGCTGGTGTCGGGTACCGTCAAGAAGGTTACTCGTGACAACGTGATTGTCGATCTGGGCGCCAATGCCGAGGCGCTGCTGCCCCGCGAATTCCTGATCCCCCGCGAGACGTTCCGGATGGGTGACAGGGTGCGTTCGCTGCTGCTGGAGATCCGTACGGATCACCGCGGTCCCCAGTTGATTCTCAGTCGCACCTCTCCGCAGATGCTGATCGAGCTGTTCCGCATCGAAGTGCCGGAGATTGCTGAAGATCTGATCGAGATCCGCGGTGCTGCCCGTGATCCCGGTTCCCGGGCCAAGATTGCGGTGAAGACCAACGATCGCCGTATTGATCCCGTTGGCGCCTGTGTTGGTATGCGTGGCTCCCGGGTTCAGGCCGTGTCCAATGAGCTGGGCGGTGAGCGCGTTGATATCGTGTTGTGGGACGACAACCCGGCCCAGCTGGTGATCAATGCCATGGCGCCTGCAGAAGTGGCGTCCATCGTTATGGATGAAGACCGGCACACCATGGAAGTGGCTGTGGCGGAAGACAACCTGGCCCAGGCAATCGGCCGTAACGGTCAGAACGTTCGCCTGGCCACCGATCTGACCGGCTGGACCTTGAACGTGATGACGGAGGAAGAAGCCGGTGAGCGTCAGGAGCAGGAATACAGCCGGCTTGTCGAGCATTTCACTGGCAATCTGGACGTTGATGAAGAATTTGCCGGTGTACTGATCGAGGAAGGGTTTACCTCCATTGAAGAGGTGGCCTATGTGCCAATGGAAGAGATGCTGGCGATCGAAGGTTTTGACGAGGAAACCGTCACCGAGCTGCGCCGTCGCGCCAAGGACGTCCTGCTGAACCAGGCCCTGGCAAGCGAGGAAGCGCTCGAAGGCGCTGAGCCGGCAGAGGATCTTCTGGGAATGGATGGCATGGACCGTAGCCTGGCCTTCAAGCTGGCCGGCATGGGTGTGCGCACCATGGAAGATCTGGCAGAGCAGTCGGTTGGCGATCTGCTCGAGATTGAAGGTATGGATGAAGAGCGTGCCGGTCAGCTTATCATGACTGCACGTGCCCCCTGGTTTGAAGACCAGGCTTAATTCGGGAGGAGGACCAGTATGGCTGAAGTAACGGTAAAACAACTGGCCGAAGATGTAGGCGCTCCCGTGGATCGTTTGCTGAAGCAGATTGTGGAGGCTGGCCTGAAAGCCCGCTCCGAGAATGATTCTGTCTCCAGCGATGAGAAGCAGCAGTTGCTGGCCTATTTGAGAAAGACCCACGGTGAGGCCGACGCCGAACCGCGCAAGATTACCCTGAAGCGCAAGACCACTACGACGCTCAAGGCCGGCAAGGCAAAGACCGTCAACGTTGAGGTTCGCAAGCGCCGTACCTACATCAAACGGGCGGAATTGCAGCCTGAGGCTGAAGCGCCTAAACCGGAAGAGCCGGTAGCTGAGCAGCAGCCGGAGCAGGCACCGGTGGAAGAGGCGCCAAAGGTAGCGGCCGAGCAGGCCCAGCAGCCGGAAGCGGAGAAGCCCGCAGAGGCAGCGACTGCAGAGCAGCCGGAGCAGGCAGAGAAGGCCGAGCCGAAGAAAGAGCCGGAGCCCGAGCCGGTTCCCGCTCCGGAAGATATGCCGATGCCTCCGCCCGAGGGCGATGGCAAGGACCGCAAGCCGAAGAAAAAGAAAGAAAAAGTTCGCGAGCGCGGCGACGAGATCGAAGAGGGCAAGCCGAAGAAGAAGCAGGCAGGCCATCGTGGTCCTCGCAGTCGTCCGGTGGAAGAGCCGCTGGTTATCTCCGAGGATGAGGAAGAGACCACGCTGCGCAAGCCGCTGCGTGCGAAAAAGAAACCCAAAGAGAAGCGTCATGCTTTCGAGAGGCCGACCAAACCAATGGTCAGAGAAGTAGAGATTCCGGAAACGATATCTGTCGGTGACCTTGCCCAGCGTATGGCAGTCAAATCGGCTGATGTTATCAAGACCCTGATGGGCATGGGCGTCATGGCCACCATCAACCAGGCACTGGACCAGGAAACTGCCGTTCTGGTGACCGAGGAATTGGGTCATAAAGCCAAGACCGTCAGCGACGATGCGTTCGAGGAAGAGGTTCTGAGCGAATTCTCCTTCGAGGGCGGCGAAAAGACCAAGCGGGCTCCGGTTGTGAGCGTGATGGGTCATGTTGACCACGGTAAGACCTCCCTGCTGGACTACATCCGCCGTACCAAGGTGGCCTCCGGTGAGTCTGGTGGTATTACCCAGCACATTGGTGCTTATCACGTAGAAACGGATCACGGCATGGTGTCCTTCCTGGATACCCCGGGCCACGCGGCCTTTACCGCCATGCGTGCCCGCGGTGCCCAGTGCACGGATATCGTTGTCCTGGTTGTTGCCGCCGATGACGGCGTGATGCCACAGACCAAGGAAGCCGTCCAGCACGCGCGCTCCGCCGGGGTGCCGATCGTTGTTGCCATCAACAAGATGGACAAGGAAGAGGCCGATCCCGATCGCGTCAAGACCGAGTTGGCGGGCATGGAAGTCATTCCGGAAGACTGGGGCGGTGACGTTCAGTTCGTGCCTGTTTCAGCACACACCGGTGAGGGCATTGAAGATCTGCTGGAAGCGCTGCTGCTTCAGGCAGAAGTGCTCGAGCTTGAGGCGGCAACCGATGCGCCTGCCAAAGGCGTGGTCGTCGAATCCAGCCTTGAGCGTGGCCGCGGTTCCGTTGCGACTGTCCTGGTACAGAACGGTACCCTGCGTCAGGGCGACATGGTTGTAGCCGGTTCCTACTTCGGTAAGGTCCGGGCGATGACCGATGAAGCCGGCAAGCAGGTCAAGGAAGCAGGCCCGTCTATTCCGGTCGAGATCCTCGGTCTGAACGGTACACCGGATGCCGGTGACGAGTTCTTCGCCGTTGCCGACGAGAAGAAGGCCAAAGAGCTGGCCGAGTTCCGTCAGAGCCGTGAGCGGGAGCAGCGTCTCCAGCGTCAGCAGGCCGCCAAGCTTGAGAACCTGTTCGAGAACATGGGCAAGGACGAGGTCAAAACCCTCAATGTTGTGCTCAAGACCGACGTTCGGGGTTCGCTGGAAGCCATCACCAAGGCCTTGCAGGACTTGGGTAACGATGAGGTTCAGGTCAAGATCGTGTCGTCCGGTGTTGGCGGTATTGCCGAGACCGACGTCAGTCTGGCCATGGCAACCAATGCGGTAATCTTCGGTTTCAACGTCCGTGCCGACACAGCGTCCAAGCGCCTGGTTGAGCAGGAAGGTCTGGACCTGCGCTACTACAGCATCATCTATAACCTGATTGATGATGTGAAAGCAGCCCTGACTGGCATGCTGGCACCGGAATTCCGCGAAGATATTGTTGGCATCGCCGACGTGCGTGATGTGTTCCGTTCGCCGAAGTTTGGTCAGGTGGCCGGTTGCATGGTTACTGAAGGCACGGTTTACCGTAACAAGCCGATCCGGGTTCTGCGGGACAATGTGGTTATCTTTGAAGGCGAGCTGGAATCCCTGCGTCGCTTCAAGGACGACGTACCTGAAGTCCGTAACGGTATGGAATGCGGTATTGGCGTTAAGGGTTACGACGTGAAAGTCGGCGACCAGATCGAGGT
>NZ_DDOI01000130.1:7254-9669 GCF_002341575.1 Marinobacter sp. UBA2498
ATGCCAAGAGAGTTCAGTCGTATTGATCGCATCGGCGATCAGATGCAACGGGAACTGGCCCAGCTCATCCAGCGGGAAGTCAAAGACCCGCGGGTGGGTATGGTCACGGTCAACGCAGTCAAGGTCAGTCGTGATCTTGGCTACGCCGATATCTATGTTTCCCTGCTTTCCACCGAAGAACTGACGGAAGAGTCTCCGGAGGTCCGGGAATCGATTGCGGTGCTCAACAAAGCCTCGGGTTTTCTGCGGGGCCAGGTAGGTCGCGCAATGAAGCTGCGGGTTGTGCCACAGCTGCGTTTCCACTTCGATACGCTGCAGGGATACAGCCGCAAAATGGATAGCCTCATTCGGGAAGCGGTCGGCGACAAGCCGGCCGTTGACCGCACCGACGATGATCAGGATGACCCGGAGCGTAACGCTTGAGCCGCAGACGCAAAGGCCGTGACGTTAACGGTATCCTCGTTATCGACAAGCCGGCAGGTGTTACCTCCAACGGCATCCTGCAGCAGGTGAAGCGCCTGTTCGGGGCCGCCAAGGCGGGCCACACCGGTGCTCTTGATCCCCTGGCCACGGGCGTGCTGCCGCTGTGCTTCGGTGAGGCCACCAAGTTCTCCCAGATGATGCTCGACAGCGACAAGGCCTACATTGCCACCGCCCGGCTCGGAGTCCAAACCGAAACCGGTGACAGTGAGGGCGCCGTCGTTGCCGAGAAACCGGTACCGGCCGGTCTCACCGCGGAGGTGTTGGAGCCGTTACTTGACGGTTTCCGGGGTGATATCCAACAGGTTCCCTCCATGTACTCGGCGCTCAAGCACAAAGGGCGTCCGCTCTACGAATATGCTCGCGAAGGTATCGAGGTGGAACGTCCGGCAAGACCGGTGACCATTTACGAACTGACGCTCCTGGATATTCGCGAGAATGAACTGGATATCGCGGTCAGCTGCACCAAGGGTACGTACATTCGCTCACTGGTTGAGGATATCGGTGAAGCCCTGGGCTGCGGAGCCCATGTGACGGCGCTGCGCCGTACCATGGCGTCCGGGTTCACCCTGGCCGATGCCCATGCCGTGAGTGATCTGGAGGCGATGCGTGAACGGGGTGAAAGCCTTGATGGTCTCCTCGTGGCACCGGATGCCGCGCTGTCCATGTTCCCCGAGCACCGTCTGGCGGGGCAGGCGCTGGTATCGATCTTGAACGGACAACCGGTTAGAATACCGGGTCAGGCTTACGACGGGTTCGTGCGTCTCTATGCGAATGAGAGCGCTAACGAAAGCTTCGTCGGGCTTGCAGAAGCATTCCCGGAAGGCGAGCAGACCAATCTGGTCCCACGCCGACTGGTGAAAAGCAGCGGAAAGCGTTAGGCGCGTCGCTGTCTAGCCGGGCTGTAGAGATGCGCGGTTCGGCCGTATTCGAAAGCATCGCAAACAATGAGGTGAGTTATGGCACTTTCTGCCAACGAGAAAGCACAGATCGTTAAGGATTTTCAGCAAGGTGATGGCGATACCGGTTCCCCTGAAGTTCAGGTGGCACTGCTGAGCGCGAACATCAACAAGCTGCAGGATCACTTCAAGGCCAACAAGCAGGATCACCATTCCCGCCGCGGCCTGATCCGGATGGTAAACCAGCGTCGTAAGCTGCTGGATTACCTCAAGCGCAAGAACGCCGATCGTTACCTGGAGCTCATCCAGCGTCTGGGTCTGCGTCGCTAATCCGGGTCTTTACGACCTGAGGGCTGTGCCGGTACGTCCGGCGGCAGTCGTCAACCAGCAGTCCTCCTCGCGGGGACTGCTGGTTGTGTTTTTCTCCCACTGCAGTTGGATTGTCTGTGTGTTCGAAGGATTCCCTGTCGTAATGGAAAGCCGAAATTGATAGCAGGTTGTTGAAAAGCCCGGGCCTGGCGGCCTCCGGAACCGCCGCCTCCCAGACCGGGGTTTTGCAACAGCCTGTTAGCTTTCAGACGGGTTGCTCTTCAGACCACAGCACATCATCTGCAGAACTATGGTTTCGAGCGCAGGGGCGCCCGGAACGAATCAATCTGGAACAGATAGACCAGGAGTTTTTTGTGGATCTGAAACCTTTCAAGAAATCATTTGAGCTTGGCGGCAAAACCGTCACTCTGGAGACCGGCCGTATTGCCCGTCAGGCAACCGGTTCCGTACTGGTAACCGTGGATGATATTTCCGTTCTCGGCACCGTTGTTGGCGCCAAAGAAGCCAAGCCCGGCCAGCCGTTCTTCCCGCTGACCGTGAACTACCAGGAAAAATACTTTGCCGCCGGCAAGATCCCGGGTGGCTATTTCAAGCGCGAAGGCCGTCCGACCGAAAACGAAACCCTTGTTTCGCGTCTCATCGACCGCCCGATCCGCCCGCTGTTCCCCGATGGCTACAAGAACGAGACCCAGGTGGTCGTCACCGT
>NZ_DDOI01000130.1:9675-9973 GCF_002341575.1 Marinobacter sp. UBA2498
ACCGTCCGATTCGTCCGCTGTTCCCGAACGGCTTCATGAACGAAGTTCAGGTCATCACCACGGTCATGTCCTCCAGCAAGAACCAGGACCCGGATATTGCCGCGATGCTGGCGGCGTCTGCCGCTCTGTCCATCTCCGGTATTCCGTTCGATGGCCCCATCGGTGCGTCCCGCGTGGGTTACACCAACGAGCGCGGTTACTTCCTGAACCCGACGTTTGAAGAACTGCAGACCTCCCTGCTGGATATGGTCGTTGCCGGTACTGAAGACGCGGTTCTGATGGTTGAATCCGAAGCCAA
>NZ_DDOI01000130.1:10161-10417 GCF_002341575.1 Marinobacter sp. UBA2498
TTACCGCCATCAAGGAATTTGCTGCTGAAATCGGCAAGCCCCGTTGGGACTGGCAGCCGGCCGCCGAGAACACCGAGCTGCTGAATGCCATCAAGGCCGACTTTGCCGGTGCTATCGAGGAAGCCTACGGCATCCGTGACAAGATGGCCCGCTACGAGCGGCTTGGCGAAGTAAAAGCCGCTGCCGTTGAGAAACTGGCCGGTGAAGAGGAAGGCCAACCTTCCGAAGACGAAGTCAAAAAGTACTTCGGCAAGAT
>NZ_DDOI01000094.1:0-394 GCF_002341575.1 Marinobacter sp. UBA2498
AACTCGTTGACCAGAACCGCCCAGACCTCGTTTTCCGGTTTGCTTTTCAGAAGATCCAGAATGGCGGTGGTTTTACCGACACCCAGAAAACCAAGTATCAGACTGGTAGGAATAGGTTGAGCCATGGCGCCGGAGGCACTCCTCTAGGAATCAAATTGTTATACTATAACAATTTATCCGCCGGAACGATCCTCTTTCAGGAACAGTCCGACGGCCTTGTCTGATAGCAGGGCATGAGCAAGTGCCGGATAGGGCANNGTGGCGAGTGTGACTGCATCCATGCCGGCATCCAGGAACATCCAGGCCCCGAAGGCGACGAACAGGGCGCCCAGAAAACCGCCATAGATCCATAGAGCCCGTGAGCGCTCCTCCGGCATCGGCAAACGCTCAAGGG
>NZ_DDOI01000094.1:466-872 GCF_002341575.1 Marinobacter sp. UBA2498
GGCATCGGCAAACGCTCAAGGGTCCGTGCGATTGAGAAGCTCATGTAGACGGCAATCAGGGCCGCAATGACCAATGAGGCCAGCAACCCGGTAAATCCGATCAGATACCGGAACAGGTAGTTGGTCAGGAAGAACAGGGCAATGCAGGTAACGGCAACAATGGTGATGCGTGTCTTTTCCATGGCGGCTCAGGGTTTGTTGGTTTTAAGGATAGGCGCAAAGAATGGCAGAGACGCCCGGAAAGAACCACCCCTGCTGCGACCGGGGTTCCAGACTGATATGATGCCCGTCATTCTCACTGGCAACCGGACACCCGATGACCACTGGCAATTCCACCCGGCTCAACAAATACATCAGCGAAAGCGGCATGTGCTCCCGCCGGGAGGCCGATCGCTATATCGAGCAA
>NZ_DDOI01000094.1:982-8721 GCF_002341575.1 Marinobacter sp. UBA2498
ATATCGAGCAAGGCAACGTCTACATCAACGGCAAACGAGCAACCGTGGGCGACCAGGTGCTTCCGGGTGACACGGTCAAGGTGAACAGCCAGGTGATCGAGCCACGGGCTGAAGAAGACCTCGTGTTCATTGCACTGAACAAGCCGGTAGGGATTGTCAGCACCACGGACAGCGCGGAGAAACACAATATCCAGCGCTTTGTGGGTCACAGCGAACGCATCTTCCCGATCGGACGCCTGGACAAGGACTCCCAGGGCCTCATCTTTATGACCAGCAACGGCGACCTGGTCAACAAGATACTGCGGGCGGGCAACAACCACGAAAAGGAATACCTGGTTACCGTCGACAAGCCGGTCACCCGGGAATTCGTGGAGGGTATGGCCAATGGTGTGCCGATCCTCGGAACCATGACGAAAAAGTGCAAGGTGTCGCGGGAGTCACGATTTGTCTTCCGGATCACCCTGGTTCAGGGTCTCAACCGCCAGATTCGTCGGATGTGCGAGTATTTTGGCTACGAGGTTACCAAACTGGAACGGATCCGGATCATGAACGTGAGCCTGAAAGGGCTTGCGGTGGGCCAGTGGCGGGACCTGAGCGAGAAAGAGCTGGCCGGGCTGTTCGATGCCATCCGGGATTCGTCTTCCGAAGCCCCGCCCGGCGCTGGCAAGCCGGCAAAAAAGAAGCCCGGAACGAAGGCCAAACCAAGGCCTGATCGCAAGCCTGGCTCTGCATCCGCACCAGGTAAGCCCGGTGGCGCCAGGCGCCCCGGCCCGAAAGGCAAGCCCGCACCTGGCAAAAAGCCGGCATCGGGCAAACGGCCAAAAGGCGGCAAGCCAAGGCAAAAGAGCGTTAAACGGTAAGCGGGGCTTGCACCTGGCCGCGCCGGGCTACTTTTTCACCCACTTGCCGCCCATTTGCACGTACTGGCCGGTCGGAGTCTTCTCAATCGCCTTCTTGCCTGCAACCGTCTCCACCTGGGTTACCGGAATGTTGTGTTTTTCGGCAATGCGCTTGTACTCATCCCGACGGGCACTGTTAATGGCTTCCACCACTTCCTTCGCCTGCCCTTCGGCGCGCACCACTTCCAGATAACCCGTCGGTGTTTCTCCAACCAGCCCCTGCTGCTTGACCGAGTCCAGTTTCTGTTTGGCTTCATCCAGCCCCATGGCAAGCACGGAGGCGCTGATACCGAACGCCAGAACCAGCGCAAACATCTGTATCAATCGTTTCATCTTCAACCCCTCAAACTTTCCGGACACAGTCAGAACAAGCCTTGTTCGCTGAACAGGTCATCCACTTCCTTATCCACTTTCACGTAGATTTCGTGCTGGATTTTCACGTTCAGGTTGACCGTAATCGGCTCCTTTGGCGCCGCCATCTGCACTGTCGGCGTGCAGGCAGCCATCGCCAGAGGAAGCATCAGTATCATCAGTGTTCTTGCCATGGGCGACCTTTCAGGCCACCAGGGCCGCACGGGTTTTATCATGGTGCTTTCTCCTCACCGGATTCCTGCAGCAATTTCCGGACGCGCCTGGTAACAGCTTCATTGACCCTGCCACTCAACTGCAGACTGGTGAGCAGCGCGGGAATGTCTTCCTCAAGATTGACATTGAGTACCACCGGCTGCCCACCCCTCAGGTCCGGATTCTTACCTTCGAGGCGAAGGCCAAGGCTCAACTTACCCTGTTCATCGTAGTCTATCGTGCTGTTGAGGACTGAATAGTGAAAGTTTTGCAACGCCTGGACCACGATGTCCATGGCCTGGTTGCCACCGAGCATCGCCTGGAGCTTGTCCGCCGGCAACTGCAAACGGCCGCCAGGATCTATTGCGGAAATACTGCCTGCACTCACCTGCACCCCGTCGCCACTGATGCCCAGAGGAACTCGCCCTCGAAGCAACCCGCTTCCAGACAGTCCTTCGGCTGGATACACGGCCATCAGACGGCTGAGGGAGACGTCCTCAACCTCCACAGGGATGCGGCCAGACCCACCGCCTAAATCGTACCTGGCAGGAGGCACTCTCAGGGTACCTTCGAGGAACCGGGCCCTGGCCTGCTGAACCTCCAGAGTGCCGGCCAGCAGTTCCGTGACCGGCGCGCTGTAATTCCCTGAAAAAAGAACCGAGGTGACGGGAATGCCGGCATTGATCTCGCCAACGGTCATGTCCCTGAAACGGGTCGTAATCCGGGAATTTTCCAGCGATCCCCGCACCTGGCCGGTGAGCCCTGATACCGCGGTCCGGTTAAATACCCCGACAACATCCTGCAGTTCAACGCTGCCACTGGCTGCAAGTTCACCACCCTGGCCGGTCGAAACCTCCATCGACAACCGGGCATTGCCAGAATCCACTGTCAGCAGATCCGGCCATCCGACCAGGGTTTCTGCCAGGGCCTGAACGCCCTGTTTACCGTCGATAACAGAGTCGATGGCGACGGATACGCCGCCTTCGGGATTGAGCTGGATATCGAGATCAGCCGTAAAGCCGGACTCGGAAGCCAAGGTGCCCTGCACCCTGAGATCTGCCAGGCGGCCCTTTGCCCTTCCCTGGAAGTTCCACGTTTGCGGCAGTAATTGCGGATGCTCAACGCCCCCGGCATCGACCCTGATGTCGCCATCAATGGAAATGCGCTGCGCCCAGGGGCCATTTGCGCCATAGTCCAGGGTTACCGTTGTATTGCTGAGATCCGTGCGCAGGTTGTTGAGCGTCAGCGGCTGGTCTGCACCGACAAACGTGAGATGATCCGTCAGAACAAGAGACGAAGGGGCAAAATCGATGGTTGCGCCATCACCGTTGGCGGTCACAGAAGGCCGGACATCTGCACGGCTGCCCGTTACTTCC
Source organism: Marinobacter sp. UBA2498 (assembly GCF_002341575.1). Taxonomy (NCBI): domain Bacteria; kingdom Pseudomonadati; phylum Pseudomonadota; class Gammaproteobacteria; order Pseudomonadales; family Marinobacteraceae; genus Marinobacter; species Marinobacter sp. UBA2498. The sequence continues at coordinate 3,822 of NZ_DDOI01000094.1, forward strand.
CATCCGCCGGACCGTATATCCGGCAATGCCATACCCACCGAGCTCTGTTCAATGGCAAAGGACCAGCCTGCAACCGCCAGGGGCCAGGCCACCAGAGCCATACCACCGGCCCAAAGAAGCCCGCGGCCGATGCGTTCAGGCTTTACAGACCCTCTACTGGGCAAAACGACGCTCCTGTCGGCTCGGTTTACTCACCACGCCAGGACACGCTGTACAGATCGTGCCGGCGGTCCTGAAGGTTTTTAACGGTACCACTGTTGCGGGCAGTGATCAGTACTTCCGGGCGCAGATCCGCAAAGGCAACCGTCTCCACGTTGGGCTCGGTGTCAGCGGCGATGCCATCCCTGGCGAAGGGAAAGTCGCAGGGCGTCAAGATGCAGCTCTGGCCGTACTGGATTTCCATATTCGGTACGTTCGGCAGGTTGCCGACGTTGCCGGACATCACCACGTAAACCTGATTCTCTACAGCTCTGGCCTGGCAACAATAGCGAACCCGCAGGTAGCTCTGCCGCTCATCGGTACAGAAAGGCACAAAGATGATATGCACCCCCTGGTCCACCAGGTGGCGGGTCAATTCCGGGAACTCCGCGTCGTAGCAGATCAGCACACCGATGGTGCCGCAGTCCGTCTCGATGGCGCTGACCCGGTTGCCGCCCTGAACGTTCCACCAGAACGCCTCGTTGGGCGTCGGATGGATCTTGGGCTGGCTGAACACCTGGCCATCCCTGAGAAACACGTACGCCATGTTCCGGATGGTGCCGTCTTCCTCACGGACTGGCGTTGAGCCGGCGACAATATTGATGTTGTGGCGCAGAGCCAGATCCCGCATCAGTTCACGATAACGCTCTGCGTAGTGGGTGACTGCGGCAAAGGTCTCGGCGGGGCTGCCCTTGCGGGCTTCGATGGAAAGCAGTTGCAGGGTGAACAGCTCGGGGAACACCACAAAGTCGCCCTTGTAGGTGGAAACAACATCGACAAAATAGCGGACAATCTCGCTGAATTCGTCGAACGATCCCACCGGGCGTTGCTGGTACTGAACCGTGCCTATGCGAACGGTATCGCGCATTCGTTGACCGTAGCGCTTCCGACGGCCGTTGTTCTCCGACTGGGGTACTTTCGGGTTACGCCAGACCAGATGAATACCATAGCCCATGGAATCGTGGTCGGCATCGAGATAATGCGGAATAATTCCGTGCACTTCGAAGCCCTGATGAAGCTGGAAGGAAAGCACCGGATCCTTCTGTTCCTTGCTTCGAATGGCCTCCACATATTCCTCGACGCTCGTGAACTTCTTCAGGCGCTGGCGCAGGCTCGGCAAACGGCCGGCAAACACCACTCCCTGCAGGTTCAGGGCCTGGCATAACTGCTTGCGCTCGTTGTAGAGCCGCTCCCCAATGCGGTAACCCCGGCATTCCGGATCAACACAGACTTCCATCCCGTACAACCAGTCCCCCTCCGGGTCATGCCGCGAGGCATAACCGTTACCGGTGATGGAGGTCCAGTCGTGGGCAGCGAGTGCAATCTCTTCCGCGATCCGGAACGTGGCGCAGTAGCCGACCACGGTGTCTCCGAGCATGGCAACAAACTGGCCGTCGGGAAAGGTATTGATCTGCCCGGTCAACGGCCCCTTGGTATAGCCGTACATGCCCGTGCCTTCATAAACCCGGCGACTGAGCTGGATGACGCCTGGGATATCTGCAAGCGTGGCATTGCGGACGTACAGACGCTGATCAGGATCGGAAAACGGGGGGCACATAGACACCTCAGGAAAGGCGTTGATTTCCCCTCATCTTTGGTGGGACGACAGGGATTCGTCAAGACAAATCGGCTATCCGGCGTTGCGCAGGGAGAAGCGATCGACCACTGAATACACGGAACCGGCCGGGCCAGGCTTGCTTTCGAAAAGCACAAATTCAGTCACCCGGAACTGGCCGAATCCATAGTCACCATATTCAACCAACAACGGTTCAACAGAACCCGGCTGGCGTTTGAAACGGGCCAGCGTAATGTGCGGGCGAAATGCCCGACGTTCAGCCACAAAGCCCAGATTCTCCAGTCGCCGCCCGAGAGTCTGGTGCAGCGCAGCCACCGGTGCCACCGGCTGAACCCCGGCCCATAGATTCTTCGGCCTTTCGGGCTGTCCGAAACAACCAACGCCGGCAACCTCAAGCGGGAAGGATTCCGAATCTATCTCACGGGCTGAACTGGCTACGGCTTCGAGACCTTCCCCGCTCACCTTCCCCAGAAACAGGAGGGTGATGTGCAATTGCTCAGCACTCTGCCATCTGGCGCCTGTCACCGGTGATCTGACCTTCAACAACCGGGCCTTGATTTCAGCCGGAAGCTCCAGCCCGAAAAAAAGCCGTGGCAACGCTCTATTCCTCGTAGATCATCTTGCGCACCATGCCGCCATCGGCCACAAAATTCTGGCCAGTGATAAACGAGGCCTCCGGCGAAATGAGGTAGGCCACCAGGGAGGCAATATCCCCAGGTTGCCCTACCCTGCCCGCCGGGTGCTGCAGGTGGTCGTTTTCGGAAAGCGGTTCAACCGGCTCTGCGCCGCCCTGCCAGGCCCGGGTATCGATCCAGCCGGGACTGATGCAGTTAACGCGGACATCGGGCCCCAGGCTCACAGCAAGGGCATGAGTGAGTGCCACAATGCCACCCTTTGTAGCGGCGTATGCCTCGGTGTCCGGCTCGGACTGAAGCGCCCTTGTGGAGGCCATGTTAACGATAGCGCCTTTCGTTTTTCGAAGGTGCGGCACCGCATGCTTGGTGACCAGGAACGGCCCGGTCAGGTTCACGTCCAGGCGGCGCTGCCACTGATCCAGGCTCAGCTCCTCAATCGGCCCCGTCTCGGGGTTGGCGATTCCGGCATTATTGATAACGGCGTCCAGACGGCCGCCCCAGCGAAGGGCTTCGGCAACGATGCGCTCCACATCGGTTTCCGAAGCCACATCGCCGGGCAGAAAGTGCAGTTCATGATCTGCACCGGCGGCCAACCGCTCACCGACGGCACTGTCGGTGTCACAGAACGCCACCTTCCAGCCAGCAGCGGCCAGGTGAAGCACAATGCCCCGGCCAATGCCTTTAGCGCCGCCGGTTACCAATGCGACGCGATCGGTTTGACTCAAAACAACCTCCGTTACGACCGCCCCTACCGGTTACTCAACCTTGGGAGTGGGCCGGACAAGAATTTCATTTACATCGACATGTGCCGGCTGAGCCACGGCATACATGACCGCATTGGCAATGTCCTCCGGCTTCAATGCATGGCCAGGACGTTCATCAAAGAAGGGCGTGTCCACCATGCCCGGTTCGATCAGGGTAACGCGGATACCAGAGCCTCGAAGCTCCTCACGAACACCATAGCCAATGGCGGTTACCGCCCACTTGGTCGCACTGTACATGGAACCGGGAATGGTGGCACGGCCTGCCGCAGAGCCGGTTAACAGCAAGTGGCCCTTGCTCTCTTTGAGCGCCGGCATGCAATGCTGGAGGGTCAGGCCCACACCGTAGATATTGGTGAGGATCATATCCTTCCAGACGTCCGGGTCAGCACCGCTGAATCCACCCGGCTCACCACCGCGGCCGGCGTTGGCAAACACCGCATCAATGCGGCCAAAGGTTTTCAGGGCCTGGTCGACCATGTTTTTCTGGTCATCACCGCTCTGGACGTCGCACTGGACCGTCAACACCTTTTCCTCGCCACCCAGCTCCTGCTGCAGGCCTTTGAGTTTGTCTTCAGAGCGCGCGGCCAGAACCAGCCGATAGCCCTGTTTCGCGGCCGCTCGCGCTGTTTCCGCGCCGATGCCTGACGACGCGCCGGTAATCAGCATTACAGGTTGATCTGTCATAAGCTTTTTCTCCTGTTGCTTGGGAAGTGTGGGTAGGGCTACGCCCGGTGACCCCAGACCGATCAGTCAGTAGATCTGCAGCAGGATGAGAGCGACGATGGCCAGGGCCAACAGAAACCAGCGGGCGTAGTGGTCGGGGCGGTCCTCTTGATCGCTGGCAGCCCGGCTGGGACTGCTGCCTGACGTCTGCTCATACTCGGACACCAGTTGCCGCGCCCGGTAGAGATCCTCATCATCGACATGCACGTTGCTGAAGCCCGCGGCACCAATATCACCCATGGCACCCTGAAGGTAATGGCCTCCGACATGGGCCTCAATACCGTTGGCTTCCAACAGACCAGCCACAATGTGGGCTTCGGTTATGTCTCTGGCCCGATAGGCTATTTGCAACACGCGACTCCTTCTGTGACCGTTCCGGGCAGAACCGGGACAAATCTGCGAGTATCATTTGAAGGATAGTTCGACCTGCCCGGTGGGGCCAATAACATACGGATCGACCATGCTCTGGATTATTCTCGCCATCATCGTGTTCATCGTTGCCGCAACCCTGCTTCTGTTCCGGCTTGAGGATCTGTCTCATCTGGACCGGGATGATTACCCGATCAAAGACGCAACACCCAGCGAAGCCAACCGGGAGGTGCTGGGACGCATCCGCGAGCTTGGGCAATCTTCAAAAGGCCTGCGCGGCAAGGCGCGGCTGATGGCGCTCCGAAAACACATGGACGGGCTGAGTGAAGGCATTGAACTGGCCTCGGAGCTGCGCCATTGCGAGTCACCCCGTGGCGAATGGGTTCTCGCCCCGGGATGTGATACCCGCCGCCGCATCCTGTACATTCATGGTGGCGCCTGGGCCGCTGGCAGCCCCAGAAGCCATCGGGCCATTACCGACCGTTTATCGCAGATAACCAGAGCCGCAGTGTTCGCACTGGACTACCGTTTAATGCCGGAGAACCGGTTTATGGACGGTGTCCGGGATTGTCGCGAGGCTTATAAATGGCTGCTGAAACACGGGCCCGACGGTGCCGAGCCGGTAGATTTCATGG
>NZ_DDOI01000094.1:8832-11166 GCF_002341575.1 Marinobacter sp. UBA2498
TCACACTCTGGGATTGATTGCCTGGATTCGGGACAATGGCCTGCGCCAGGCGGACGCCGCCATCGCTTTCTCACCATCCACCGATCTGACCCTGACCGCGCCGAGCAACCGCAACAACATCGGTACCGATCCACTGCTCGGGCCTGTGTTTGGTGGCCTGTCGAAAATCCCACTGCCGGTCATCTGGTGGGCCACACTGGCGGCATTCCGGGTCTCCCCGACCAGCCCTGTCGCCTCACCATTACGCGGGAATCTGAAGGACCTGCCCCCAACGCTGATACAGGCCAGCGACACCGAGATGCTGCTGGACAACGCCCGGCGTTACGCCGCGCGGGCAGAAGCAGCAGGTTCTCCGGTTACCCTTCATACCTGGCCGGGAATGGTGCACGTATGGCAGATCTTTGTGCCCTTACTTCCGGAAGCGGAGGAGGCTTTCGATGACATCAGGGCTTTCCTGGAGCAGCTGGAGTCCCGGGGTAGCGAACAGGCTTCGGCCTAAACCTGGACCTTGCCCCGCAGGGCCTTGGTTTTACCTTTTTTGGTTTTCTTGTCCACACGCTTGCGCTGTGAGGATCGGGTCGGTTTGGTGGGACGTCGGGCCTTGCGGGGTTTGACGGCCTCCTGGATCAGCTCTTTCAGCCGCTCCAGCGCATCTTCCTTGTTCAACTCCAGGGTTCGGAAAGATTGCGCCTTGATGATCAGCACACCTTCTTTGCTGATTCGCTGATCATTGAGCGACATCAGCCGCTCCTTGTAGAACGGTGGCAGAGAGGAGTGGGGAATATCGAAGCGCAGGTGCACCGCGGAGGCGACTTTATTCACGTTCTGGCCGCCGGCACCCTGGGCCCGGATCTGGGTGATTTCGATTTCCCAGTCAGCAAGTTCAACAGCGTTGGATAGTTTCAGCATCTGCTAAGGTTAACAGAATCCAGAACCGTGGGCTTTCAGCACCGGGATTTGTGCGAGGAACAACCAGTTATCATGTGCGGACGATTCACCTTCTATACCCCACCGGACACCCTGATCCTCGAGTTTTTTCCCGAGGGCATGGAGGTGGACGGGCATTTTGACCCCGGCTACAACATCCCTCCCGGCACAGGTATTCCCATGATCCGGATGAGCATGAACGGCAGCCTGATCATGGCTCACTCCCACTGGGGCTTCCGGCCGGCCTGGGCGGATCAGAAAGCGCCGGCTCCGATCAATGCCCGTGCAGAAACAGCAGCCACATCAAAATACTTCCGGGACGCCTTTGCCCATCACCGTTGCCTGATACCGGCCAATGGCTGGTACGAATGGCAACAAACGGAACATGGGAAAGAACCTCACTACATAACGCCAGCGAATTCCGGGAAGTATCCGGCGATTTTCTTCGCCGGCCTCTGGACCCCGAGAGAAGGCGACGAGACCACCGCCTGCGCCATCATCACCGAACCGGCCAGCGAACACCTGAAGCATATCCATGAACGTCAGCCCGTGGTGCTTGATCCGGCCTGCCTGAGGGACTGGCTGAATCCGGAAATCACCGACCGGACACAATTGCGAGCAGTGACCCATCGCCTGGATCCTGAACAGCTGAAAGCCATTCCCGTTTCGCCGGAGGTGAATAATCCGAGGCATAACTCGCCGGACCTGATCCGGGAAGCCTGAGGCCTGTAGTAATCCTCTAATACCCGCTTCTTCACCGACGCTGATACTGTTTCCAGACTTGGCACGACAATCACAAGGAGACAGCCATGAGCGGGAAGAAGATTCTGATGATTACCGGTGACTTCACCGAAGATTACGAAACCATGGTGCCGTTCCAGGCACTGCAGGCCGTCGGGCACACGGTTCACGCTGTCTGCCCCGACAAGAAAGCCGGCGACACGGTTGCCACCGCCATCCATGATTTCGAGGGTGACCAGACCTACACCGAAAAACCGGGGCACCGGTTCGCCCTGAACGCGGATTTTGACGGGCTGGACCCCGCGAACTACGACGCATTGGTGGTGCCCGGCGGTCGCGCTCCTGAGTACCTGCGGCTTAACAAGGATGTACAGAATCTGGTTCGCCATTTTTTCGAGACTGACAAGCCAGTGGCAGCGATTTGCCATGGTGCCCAGTTGTTGGCCGCAGCCGGGGTTCTGGAGGGGCGCAAATGCTCGGCCTATCCTGCCTGCCAGCCGGAGGTGGAACTGGCCGGCGGCACGTTCGCCGGTATCGAGGTTGATCAGGCGGTCACCGATGCTAATCTGGTAACAGCGCCTGCATGGCCCGCTCATCCAGCCTGGCTGGCGCAGTTTTTCAAGCTGCTGGATCAGTAATGCAAACGGGGCCGGCCCACCGGCCCCG
>NZ_DDOI01000094.1:11232-12358 GCF_002341575.1 Marinobacter sp. UBA2498
CCGCCACGCTCTCAGGGAGGTCCGCATGTGCAAGCTCTTTATCAACGCCGATCCGGAGCTTTGGGTCAGCCGGACCCACTCCCTGCGAATCGATGGCATGGTGACCAGTGTGCGAATGGAAAACGCCTTCTGGCAGGTACTGGCCGAGCTGGCCGAACGGGATGGCATGAACCTGCCCCAGATGATCACACGGCTTTACCACGAATCCATTGATGCCGGCCACGACCTCGGTAACTTCACGTCCTTCCTTCGGGTGTGTGCGCTCCGCTATCTGGAGCTCCAGCTGAGCGGCGACGTTCCCCGGGATACCCGGGTTCCGATTGCCTCGCTGGATGCAGACCGCATTCTTGCCAGCAAATCCGGTGAGCCGGCAACACCGGAGGTGGTAACCAAGGCTAGGCACTGATCAGAGGAGACCAGTCAGCGCTGGCGTCCCTGACCCGCCTGTTTTGCCTTGATATTCCGGGTGTCTGCGGTTTCCACAACCTCCTGAAGATTCCGCCTCGGAGCCGCCGGCAAATCTGTCGCCGGGTAACCCAACCTGAGCAGAATCTGCGGGAAACCCGAACGCCCAAGGAGGTGCTGAAGTTTCGGGCGAAGCACGGCGACCTGAATTGGCTGGTTCAGATAGGAAGCCTGCAGCCCCTGCCCCAGGGACCGGAGCAAAACCCGCTCCAGCGCCTGCCCGGCCTTCAGCCAGTCTTCTACGCCATCCCCGGCCGTTCCCAACGCAGCAATCACGGGTGATTCATCCGCCAGTTGACGGTCCTTGGCGCCAACGCCGTTGCCCATATCAAATGTGCGCACCACCAGTTGGGCCACGGGCGCAACCATGCCGGGAACCGTCAAACCGTCTCCCTTGCGGCGGGGATGCATCCAGGCAGCCAACTCCCGTCGCCAACTCGGGTTGGACCATTGGGCAGCGTCGCCCTCCGCCACCAGCTCGGCCACCTGATGACGCGCATGCTCCGATTCCAGAACCTGGAACCATGCTCCTTCGGTCTCCGCCGACTCTTCAAGGATGCCCAGCACCTCGGAAGGCACCTGCTTTGACTCAAACCGCTTGCGATAGGTGCGTCGCCTGGCAATCGCCCGGAACAGTTCCGTTTGCCGGCCCTCCTCCCCG
>NZ_DDOI01000094.1:12442-20259 GCF_002341575.1 Marinobacter sp. UBA2498
GCCGGCCCTCCTCCCCGGATACCGGTGAAAACGAGACGGTCGCCAGCAGATCCTCGTCGCCCGGGTCCGGCAAAAGCTGGCATTCGGTATTGAATCCTGCATGAGCGGCGGCAATCCGAAGATTAAACAGGGCACACCCGCAGCTGATGGTCAGTTCCCGGTCGTCGGGGTCGTTGACCGGCAATGCCCGTAACCGGTCCGCAAACAGGGAAATCCCGGTTTGGCCGAGTTCAAATCGCCAGGGCTGGGTGTTGTGGCTTGATGGCGCCAATGTTGCGCTCTCGAGGATGGCCGCCAGGGTGTCTCGCGGTATGGGGGTGTTGCGTGTTCCTTCGCTCATTGCAGCTCTCCCGAATGGTCTCGTGACAGACTATTCCTGCGTGAAAGGAAAAGATAGCCGGTGATGCCCGGCGACTTCGTTGAGCCGCATCAACAAAATCTCACGCTCCGTAACCTGACATTCCCGGGCGCGACAATTAAAGTGAAGACAGTGAAAACTTGCACAGGGTCTGAGATGCGTTATTCCTTCAGAAACGTCTTATTTCTGGCATTCGTGGCGCTTGCGCTCGGCGGTTGCGCCAGTAGCGGAAAGCTGCAGTCGGGTTCTACGCCTGGACTACAGACCGTTCCTGTCGAGGCATCCAGTTCGGAAAAGGCCCAAAAACTCTGGCAGGTGTTCGAGCGTTACCGAGGCACCCCCTATGAATACGGTGGCACCTCCGGCAACGGCTTCGATTGCTCAGGATTCATTCTTACCGCCTACCAGGAAGGCCTGGGCAAACAATTGCCCAGGACAACGACTCAAATGCTTGCCAGTGGTGACGTGGTTCATCCCGGCGAGATTCGACCGGGCGATGTGGTGTTCTTCCGGATTGGCGGAAAGGAACAGCACGCCGGTATCTACATGGGCGGGGACCGCTTTATCCACGCATCAACATCGGCCGGCGTTATCCAGTCCTCGATCAGCGGCTACTACTGGAAAGGCCGCCTGACCGAAGCGAGACGCTTTGACTGAGCCAGGCTGAATAGCCCGCTTCAACGCTTTTTCCGGCGCACATAGAGTACTTTGTGGACGCGCGCGACGAGCTCACCGGATTCATCAACAATATCCACGTCCCACTCTGGCAGCATTTTGTCTCCGTTTGCCGTTGCGGCGCGGATCTCTTCAACACGCTCATCAGTCAATTCAAAGCGTGCCATCACCTTGCCCTTGCCGGGACGGATAAAATCAATACTCGCCGATTTATCCCACACGATGTAGTCATTGCCCAGCCGTCGCATCAGCAGCAGCATGTACATGGGATCAACCATGCTGTAGAGCGAACCGCCAAAGTGCGTGCGCACGTAATTGGTGTTGTACCAGTGCTGGCCCATCTCCACCCGGGCCGAGCTGAAATCCTCAGCAATGTGGGTCACCCGGATTCCAGCACCGATATAGGGAGCAAACGTGGAAAGAACACGGCGCATGGCCCCGGCACTGGCAAGCCAGCGACGTAGAGTGGCGTTCATCAAACATCCTCGATGGTATAAATGACTGCAAATTCAGTAGCACGCTATCTTCCAACCCAACGCGCGCCGATGCAAGAAATTCATACGATCGTTTGAATATTAAAGACCACTGAACGTGAGATGCAGGGCGATAGCGGCCATCATGATTCCAATGACACCATCAATAATCCGCCAGGCCAGCGGCCGGGAGAGAATGGGCGCCAGCGCCGAGCCGCCCCAGGCAAGCAGGCCGAACCAGAGAATCGAGGCACTGCTCGCACCGGCCACAAAGGTGGTCGCGTCCTCTTGCTGGGCTCCGATGGCAGGAATCAACAGCAGCGTATCCAGATAAACCTGAGGGTTGAGCAGAGTGACTGCCAGGGTCGTGAACACCACGGCTTTAAGGCTTCGTTTGGTTACCTCACCCGCTTCAAGAGCCGCTCTGCCGCGGCTGGCGCGAACGAAGGACTGAATCGCAAGCCAGCCAAGGAAGGCCACACCCAGCCACCGGAGAATCTCCAGGGCCTCAGGCATGGCCATCAGGGCAGCACTGATGCCGAACATACCCAGGGTAAACAGGGTGATATCGGCCACTATGCACAGCCCGGCTGACCACCAATGATGTTCCTGGCGTATTGCCTGGCTCAGCAGGTAGGCGTTCTGCGCTCCGATCGCCACGATAATGCCGCCACACACAATCAGACCGGTCAGGTAACTCTCAAGCACGTGAATCTCTCCTTAATGAATGGCGCAAGGTTACCGCTTCCCAGCTATACTTGAAATTCATACTCATAATGCTGCATCAGTTTTACTTATGATTGACTACAAATTGCTGGAAGCCCTGGCGACGGTCATTGAGTGCGGAGGATTCGAACGTGCCGGCCTGGCGCTCGGGCTGAGCCAGTCGGCCATTTCGCAGCGAATTCGCACCCTTGAAATCCGGCTCGGACAACCGGTTCTGGTGCGAAGCCCGGCACTCAAGGCCACACCGGCCGGACAGCGTCTGCTCAACCACGTTCAGCATGTGCAATTGCTGGAGCGCGACCTGACCAAGTCCATCCCGGCACTCTCGGAACCCACAGCTAGACTGCGCATCGCGCTGAATGCCGACAGCCTGGCCACCTGGTGGGCGGCCGCGGTAGGCAACTTCTGCGCGGAGGAGACCCTGCTGCTGGATCTTGTGGTCGAGGACCAGGACATTGGCCTTCGCAGGATGCGCGAAGGGGATGTGGCTGCCTGCCTGTGCAGTAGCCCCCAGCCTGTTGCCGGTGCCCGCTGCGTGCCCATTGGCACCATGACCTACATGCCACTGGCAACTCCGGACTATGTGCACCGATACTTCGGGAAAGGCCTGAGCGAAACCAGCCTGAAGAATGCCCCGGCCATTGTTTTCGGGCCGAATGACCAGCTGCAACACCGGTTCCTGGCCCAGTGCGGGTATCACGGCACCTTCCCTCACCACCTTTGCCCATCCTCGGAAGGTTTTGTGAAACTGGCGCTGGCCGGCATGGGGTATGGCATGATTCCGGAAATGCAGGCCCGCCCGGAAATATCTGCCGGGCGCCTGGTGAGCATCGCGCCTGAACAAACCCTGGAAGTGCAGCTATACTGGCACTTCTGGCGCCATGGCGGCGGCGTGATGGACCGCCTGACCAACGCCCTGCGGTCTGCGGCCACGTTGAATTCAAACGTGTAAACAGGGGGAGCAACGATCAGAATGAAGCACCTTGTGGCGGTTTACGGCACGTTGAAACGTGGCCGGAACAACAGCCATATTCTGCGAGGCGCCCGGTTTGTCGGGACAGACTGGATGCCCGAACTGAGCCTGTATCACCTGGGCCCCTACCCGGGTGCCATAGAGGAACCTTCCCCGGGCGTCCGCGTGGAAGTCTATGCGGTTACCGATACGATGCTGAAAACACTGGACGAACTGGAAGACTTCTTTCCTGAACGCCCGCAAAGCAGCCTGTATATCCGCCAGACCATGGACACTCGCCACGGGTCTGCCTGGGTGTACATTTACAATCGGCCGGTTAAAACGATCCAGCGGCTGCGCTCCGGGAGCTGGTAGACCATAGCCCACACACCTTCACCATAAGGACACCAGATTGGACCTGACAACGCCTGCCCTGCTCTTCCCGGCGATTTCACTGCTGTTGCTGGCCTTCACCAACCGGTTTCTGGTGTTGGCGCAGCTGATCCGCCAACTCAAGCAGATGGACACCGAGGAAGACCACGCCCTGATTGCCCGACAGATCGGCATGCTGCGCAAACGGATTGTGCTGACCAAACGCATGCAGGCGTTCGGCGTACTCAGTTTCTTCCTGTGTACGGTTTCCATGTTCCTGCTTTTCCTGGGTGCCGATCTGCCAGGGGTGATCGCGTTTGGCGCCAGCCTGGTACTGCTGTCTTTCTCGCTGCTGTACTCGCTGTACGAAATCCAGATCTCAACCAATGCCATCAATGTCGAGCTGGCCAGCTTTGAGGCCCGCAAGAGTGCCGGCCGGGAAGATGTCGACTATTCGTGAGGCCTGTTTGCGCCGGAATTCACGACCCGGACACCAAACCAGCGCGGAAACCGGAGCAGACAAAACAGGGCAATCATGTCGTAAAGGGCGTGCCAGACCATGACCAGAGCAAGGCTTTCGGATAACAGGTAGGCCGCCCCCAGAACCATGCCAAGGCCGGTAGCCACCAGAAAATAGGTAAATGAGACATAGTGCACCAGACCGAACAACACCGATGCCGCAAGCACGGCCGTTACAGGGTCCGTCTTTGTCATCAGCCAGCCCTGGATTGCGCCCCTGAATAACAGTTCCTCACCGACTCCGGCCAGGAGGGATAGCAGAATGAGCACAGCCGGGGAGTAGCTGGAGGCAAAGTCATACAAACCCTGCATCTGCCGCTCGAGGTTCTCCGGGAACAAGCCGGGCACCCGCGTAAGCAACAGCAAAACGGCGTAGGTAAGAGCGGCTCCAACCGTCCCCAGGAGAATGCTGGGCCACAGGCCTGGCCCAACATGCAGCACCGGAATTCCGAATAGCAGTATCGCCACTAATCCGATAACGCCAATGGCGCCCTGGAATAACAGAGCGGCATTGGAGGACATACCCGAGTTTCGTCGTTTACCCAACGCCATTTACTGGTCGAACAAGGGCTTCACTGGAAACAGCGCATCGTATTTTGGCGCCTGCTTCTGGGCTTTGGCCTGGAACGATTTCATCATGTCCGTCGGGCGGAACATGCCGGCCTGCCAGGTGGCCATATACTTGAGGCTGTCTTCCACACTGTGGTCGCGACTGTAATTGAGCATTTCCTTGCAGCCAGTGACGGCCAGAGGAGAGTTCGCCGCAATCTGGCCGGCAAGGGCCATAACGCCTGCCAGCATGGATTCCTGGTCGGCGTAAACGGCGTTCACGAAGCCCAGATTCTGCGCTTCAGTGGCGGAGAATTTTCGGCCGGTGTAGGCCAATTCACGAACCACGCCCTCGGGCATCAGTTTGGGCAGGCGCTGGAGCGTGCCGACGTCGGCGGTCATGCCGATATTGATCTCCTGCACGCAGAAGAAGGCGTCCTCGGTGGCGTAGCGGATGTCACAGGCGCTGGTCATGTCCATCGCCCCGCCGATGCAGCCGCCCTGGATCGCCACCAGGACCGGCATGCGCGCCTCATCGAGACAGCTGAAGCAGTCCTGCAGCCAGCGGATATGGTGGCGCTGGCCCTCGGCGGCGATGAAGCGGTCGGGCGCGGCGCCGCCATCGGCGTTCGAGGTCCCGCCGCCGCCGAACACCGCTAGGTCCATGCCGGCGGAAAAGTGCTTGCCGGTCGAGGAGATGACGATGCAGCGGGCCCGCACATTGTCATTGATGTCGCGGACGATCACCGGCAGCTCGTTCCAGAAGGCCCGGATCATGCTGTTGAACGTCTCGGGCCGCTTCAGCCTGATGTGAGCCACGCCGCCCTCGATCTCGACGTCGAAACAGGTCCAGGGGCCGAGCGCCGGAATGGCGGTTTCGGGGGCGGTGTTGGCGTTGGCGGCGGTCATGGGCTGTTCCTGGGACGAGTCTGAAGGTTCCGCCCATCATCGCCCCCTGACGCAGGGGAAAGCCAAGGCCCCTCAGAGATCTTCGCGCGTGGCGTCCAGGGCCTCGCACAGCCGCTCGGCCACGATGGCCCGGTGACAGTCGCAGGCCCGGGCCTCGAAACAGAGCAGGGCGATCTTCTTCCGCCCAGCCAGGTCCTGAGCCCGGGCCAGTTCAACCTGGGCCTTGGGCTCGGCCAGATGGGCCTCGAAAATGGCGCGCATTTCGTCGGTGCGCCCGGCCCTCGCGGCGTCGCGGCCGGCCTTGGGCGTGCCCAGGCCCCGCAAGTGTTCATAGGCGATGCCGGCCTCCTCCAGGCTGGCCCCCAGGATGGTCTTGGAAAAACCCGGTCGACGCGAGGCGGCGACGGCGCGGACATCGACCACCAGCTCGACGCCGGCGGCCTTGAGCTGGTCGATCATCTGGGCCTGGGTCTTGCCCTCATAGCCGATGGTGGCGATGGCCATGGCGAACCTCTCCTTGGGTCATGGGACAGACGGGATATATGGGGGCGCAAGAACCCATCGCGCGAAGAGAAGGATCCGCCCATGGATGGAACGGTCGCACAGGCCCCGCGGGTCCGCCGCTTTCCCCTGCCCAGCCGGGGCGGCGAGATGGCGGCCCTGGAGTTCGGCCCGCCCGACCGGGATTTCGACCTCGTCTTCTGTCACGCCAATGGCTTCAACGCCGCGACCTATCGCTCGATCCTGACGCCGCTCGGGGCTCAGATGCGGATCCTGGCCATAGATCTGCGGGGCCATGGCGCCACCGACCTGCCCACCGAGCTGGAGAACCGCCGCGGCTGGGGCGCCTATCGTGACGATCTCCTGGCCCTGCTGCCTCATGTGGTTCGAGGGCCGGTCACAGTGGCCGGCCACTCCATGGGGGCGACCACCAGCCTGATGGCTGCGGCCCAGGCGCCGGACCTGATCTCGAACCTCGTGCTGTTCGATCCCGTGCTGATGCCTGAGCGGGGAGATGTGGCGCCTGGCGACATCGCCCAGTCCCCCATGGTTCAGGGCGCCCTGCGCCGGCGGGCGCGCTTCGACAGCCGGGCCGCCGCCGTGGCCGCCTATCAGAACCAGCCCCCCCCGCCGCTTCTGGTGGTGGAGTGCGGCGAGAGCGCCGAGCGGCTGCTGGCTCATCTCGATCAGCTGGCCGAGGTCTGCGATCCCGGGTCGAAGGTGGTGGTGATCGGGGCGGCCAATGACATCGCCCTCTATCGCGAGCTGATGCGCCGCGGGGTCAGCGAATATCTGGTGCCGCCGTTCAAGCCCCTGCAGTTCGTCCGCTCGCTGTGCGGTCTCTATGCCGATCCGAGCGCCCCCTTCGTCGGCCGCCAGATCGCGTTCTGCGGGGCCAAGGGCGGGGTCGGCGTCTCGACCATTGCGCACAATGTGGCCTACGCCATCACCGAGCGGCTGGCGGCCAATGCGGTGCTGGTGGATCTGGACCTGCCTTTCGGCACCGCCGGCCTCGACTTCAACCAGGATCCTCTGCAGGGGGTGGCCGACGCCCTGGGGGAGCCCGATCGTCTCGATCCTGTCCTGATGGACCGGATGATGGCCCGCTGCAGCGACCGGCTGAGCCTGTTCGCCGCCCCGGCGACCCTGGATCAGGACTACGACATCTCTCCGGAGGCCTTCGAGGAGGTCACCCAGAAGATTCGCGGGGCCGCGCCCTTCGTGGTGCTCGACCTGCCGCACGTCTGGACGGCCTGGAAGCGGCGCATCCTCCTGTCGTCGGATGATCTGGTGATTGTCGCCGAGCCGGACCTGGCCTCCCTGCGCAACGCCAAGAACTTGGTGGACCTGGTCCGCCGCGCCCGGCCCAACGACGCCCCACCCCGGCTGGTGCTGAATCAGGTGGGGGTGCCTGGCCGGCCGGAGATTCCGGTGAAGGACTTCGGCGAGGCCCTGAACCTGACGCCGGCCCTGGTCCTGCCCTTCGAGCCCAAGCTGTTTGGCCAGGCGGCCAATAACGGCCAGATGCTGGCCGAGGTGGCGCCGCGCTCCAAGACCGCCGAGGCGCTCAACGACCTGGCCCAGCAGATCAGCCGCCGTGAGCCGCCGGTGGCGCAGAAGTCCTCGCTGCTGGCCAACCTGTTCCGGCGGAAATAGCCATGTTCGGAAAGCGCGCCGCCGACGCTGAGGCTCCCCCGGCCCGGGCTCCGCAGGCCCGGCCGGCCTCGCCGTCCGCCGCCCCGCCGCCGCCGGACAAGGCCGCAGCCCCCATCGCCACCCGGCC
>NZ_DDOI01000094.1:20365-20771 GCF_002341575.1 Marinobacter sp. UBA2498
CCGGCCCCAGCGGTCAGAACCCCCGCCGGCGGTCGAGGCGACACGGCCCAGGACCGACGCCGCCAAGTCCGGCAAGGCCGATGGGCCAAAGGCCACCAGCGGCTTCGAACAGCTGCGCAACGCACAGGGCCCGGCGCCGGCCACCCAGGTGGTGCGCGAGCAGTCGGACTATTACCACGCCACCAAGACGACGATCTTCAACGCCCTGATCAATACGATCGACCTGGCGCAGCTCGCCCAGCTGGACGTCAAGGCGGCGGCCGAGGAGATCCGCGACATCGTCGCCGAACTGGTGGCGATTAAGAACGTCTCCATGTCGATCTCCGAGCAGGAGACCCTGGTCCAGGACATCATCAACGATGTCCTCGGCTATGGCCCGCTGGAGCCCCTGCTGGCCCGGGACGAC
>NZ_DDOI01000094.1:21087-21483 GCF_002341575.1 Marinobacter sp. UBA2498
CGTCATCGCCCCGCCGCTGGCCCTTGATGGTCCCACGCTCACCATCCGGAAGTTCCGGAAGGACAAGCTGACCATGAAGGACCTGGTGGAGTACGACTCTATCACCCCGGAAGGCGCCCGGGTCCTGGGGGTCATCGGCGCCTGTCGCTGCAACATCCTGATTTCCGGCGGCACAGGCTCGGGCAAGACGACCCTGCTCAATACGCTGACCGCCTTCATCGATCCCACCGAGCGGGTCGTCACCTGCGAAGACGCCGCCGAGCTGCAGCTGCAGCAGCCCCATGTTGTGCGCCTGGAGACCCGGCCACCGAACCTGGAGGGCCAGGGCCAGATCACCATGCGCGACCTGGTGAAGAACTGCCTGCGGATGCGGCCCGAGCGGATCATCGTCGGCGA
>NZ_DDOI01000062.1:0-2371 GCF_002341575.1 Marinobacter sp. UBA2498
ATACTCCACCACCTCCTTGCGGGTGAGCATGCCCGGGCGATGGGTTGGCTGGCGGCGCAGCATCTGGAACGGGCCTTCATCATCGGCTTCGATCCAGTAAGCCAGGCTGTTACCCAGATCCATCAGCGGATCACCGATGGTGGCCATTTCCCAGTCCAGCACGCCGATGACCTCGAACGGGTTGTCCGGATTCAGCACCACGTTGTCGAAGCGGAAATCGTTGTGGATCACCACCTGGGCAATGTCGTCGGGCATCTTGTCATTGAGCCAGCTCATTACCTGCTCAAAGTCACCCACATCGTCGGTGCGGGCCTTGCGGAAACGGTCGCTCCAACCGCCAATCTGGCGCTGAACGTAGCCCTCGCCCTTGCCCAGCTTGTCCAGGCCTGCTGCCTTGGCATCCACACGGTGAAGATCCACCAGTTTGTCGATCACGTTCAGGCAAAGCTTACGGGTATCGGCTTCACTGAGCTCGAAATCCTTGGGAAAGTCCTGGCGCAGGATAATGCCCTTCAACCGTTCCATCACGTAGAAATCGCAACCCAGCACGTCGTGATCATCGCAAATGGCAATGATGTTGGGTACGTAGGGATAAACCGGTTTGAGCGCCCGCATGACCTTCGCCTCACGCAGCATGTCGTGGGCAGACTTGGCAATCTTGCCAAACGGCGGCCGGCGCAAGACGTAGGACCGGTCGCCGTAATCCACCTGATAGGTCAGGTTTGAGGCGCCACCCGGGTATTGACGAATCTCTGGCTCGCCTTGCAGATCCGGGATCGCCTCTTTCATGAACCGGTCTACGGCGCCAGTGTCCAGCTCCTCGCCTTCCCGGATGTCCACGGCCTCGTCGATCTGGGTCATTCAGGACTCTCCTTTTGAATCTTCAGTTTAAAACAGTAAAAAAACCGCGCATTCAGGCCTTGCTGCCACCCATCTTGCTCATCCAGCGCTTGCTTTCCTGATGCATCAGCCAGTCGAAAGCCTTGGGCGCATGGCGTTTGAGCATCCACATGCGGCGCTCCTTGGCGTGGGGCAGTACCCAGAAGCTCTTGTTGTTGACCGACCGGAAAATATCCTCGGCCACGTCCTCGGCGGTTACCGTGGAGCGCTTCATCAGCTTGTTCACGTTCTGCTGAATGCCGGGGATATCTGAACGCATGCTGCTGGTCAGATTGGTCTGGAAAAATGCCGGGCATACACAGCTCACATGAATACCGGCATCCCGAAGTTCCTGGCTCAGGGTTTCAGACAGGGCAATTACCCCGGCCTTGGTCACATTGTAGCTATCCATCAACGGCGCCAGCATCAGCCCGGCCATGGAGGCCACATTCACAAATGCCCCGGAGCCCTGCTGCTTGAACTGCGGCGTGAACGCCTTGCAGCCGCGAACCACACCCAGCACGTTGATATCGAGAATCCACTCCCAATCCGCCATGGTGGTATCTTCAATGGAACCGGCAGAGGCAACGCCAGCGTTGTTCACCACCACATCAACGCCACCCCATTTCTTCACAAGATCATCGCGTACCTTTTCGAAATCGGTCAGGCGTCGAACATCGCACTCAACGAAGTAGCCCTCGCCTCCGGCTGCGGTAATCTCTTTCTCAACGCCAACACCCTGCTCCGGATTAATGTCGCCGATGCAAACTTTGGCGCCTTCTTTGGCATAACGCAGTGCGATGGCTCGGCCAAGTCCGCTTGCGCCACCCGTGATGAATACTCTCTGTGTCATGGTGATTCCCGTTGTATCGAATTTTTAGTCAGCTTAACTCACAGGTATACGAGAGTGGGCGGGGCTGGCCTTCTGAAACTGTGCGGAGCCATGGATGGCGTAGCCAAGCGTACATGGACGTATTCACAGCGTGTTTCAGAAGGCCAGCCCCGCCCGCTCCAACACCGAGCTATCAGTTCTTGTACTTCCGGAGCTCCAACCGGGCAACCATAGCCCGATGTACCTCATCAGGCCCATCGGCCAGACGCAAGACACGAGCATAGGCGAACAACTGAGTCAGCGGGAAGTCATCGTCGCTGACTCCGGCACCACCGTGAATCTGAATGGCCTGATCCACAATGTTCTGCAACATGGACGGAATCACCGCCTTGATCATGGAGACCTCCTGAAGCGCCCCCATGATGCCCTTCGTATCCAGTGCCCAGGCGCATTTCAGCGTGAGCAGACGCGCCTGCTCAATGGCCATGCGGGCATTGGCAATGATATCCGGATTGCCGCCCAGCTTGGCGATCGGACGCCCGAAGGCCTCACGAGTCGTTGCCCGCTTGATCAGAATCTCCAGCGTGCGCTCCGCTGCGCCGATGGCCCGCATGCAATGGTGAACTCGTCCCGGCCCAAGGCGCCCCTGGGCGATCTCGA
>NZ_DDOI01000062.1:2458-14826 GCF_002341575.1 Marinobacter sp. UBA2498
CCCTGGGCGATCTCGAACCCGCGGCCCGGACCGGCAATGAAAGCGCTCTTGGGCAACCGGACGTTGTCGAACAGAACCTCGCCGTGGCCATAAGGCTCGTCGTATTCACCGAATACCGGCAGCATACGCTCGATCTTGACGCCAGGCGTGTCCAGCGGCACCAGCACCATGGAATGACGGCGATGCTTGTGCGCATCCGGATCCGTCAGACCCATGAAGATGGCAACCTTACAGTCGGGATGCCCGATACCGGTGCTCCACCACTTGCGACCGTTCAGAACCACTTCGTCGCCTTCAACAACGGCCGTTGCCTCCATATTGGTGGCATCGGAAGAGGCAACCGCCGGCTCAGTCATACAGAAGGCGGAGCGGATCTCGCCGCTCAGCAGACGCGGTAACCACTCGGCTTTTTGCTCTTCAGAGCCATAGTGGATCAATACTTCCATATTGCCGGTGTCTGGCGCGTTGCAGTTAAAAATCTCCGGGGCAATGAAGCTACGGCCGGTTTCCTCGGCAATCAGGGCGTAGTCGGAGTTCAACAGGCCACAGCCGTATTTTTCGTCCGGGAAAAACATGTTCCAGAGGCCCTGGGCTTTGGCTTTTTCCTTTAGCTCCCGGATGATCGGCAGCACAACCCAGCGGTTATCCAGAGAGGCAAGCTCCTTGTGGTACTGCTCTTCAATGGGAAAAATCTCATCCTTCATGAACTGCTTCACGCGGTTGAGATAATCCTGGCCTTTCTCGGAAATATTGAAATCCATCGCCGTCTCCTCGCTAACGGTTGCACGGTGGCGTGCACGGAATCATCACGTTGAGACCAGTCTAGGGATGACTTAACTATTACGCGACTGAATTATTCTTATCGTTTATTATTAACCAAACTTATTCAAATTCTCCAGAAACGGATACCGCTCATGGCCCTCAACCGCCTGGACCTGAACCTGTTGCACGTGTTCGACACCATCTACCGGGAGGGAAGCCTGACTCGTGCAGCCAGGTCACTGCATCTCACTCAGCCGGCTGTCAGTCATTCCCTGTCGAGGCTAAGGGACCATTTTGACGACCCCCTGTTTACCCGTCAGGGCAACCAGATGGTGCCAACACCACTGGCCCGGCGGTTCCTTGAGTCCATGCGGCCGGGCCTCACCCAGATCCAGGGCGCGGTAAACCAGTTTCATGCCTTTGATCCGGCCACCCAGCGTAAAACCTATTCGCTCGGGCTACGTGACATTCTGGAATCGACCTTCCTGCCCCGCCTGATGACGCGCCTGGACGCCTATCCGGAACTGGAAATTGTCAGCCAGAGGATCGCGAGGCGCGACATGGAGACGCAACTGGCGGCCGGCAAACTGGATTTTGCCGTGGATGTGCTGTTGCCCGTGAGTAACCAGACGTCCCACGAACTGCTGAGGCGCGACCGCCTGGTGGTTCTGGCCCGGGAGGGGCACCCGCTGGCAACAGAGTCGCTGGATATGGAGGGGTACCTGTCCGCAAAACACGTGCTGGTATCCTCGCGGACCGAAGGACCCGGGATCGAGGACTTTGAACTATCGCGACTGGGGGTACAACGGAGTATCCGCTTGAGGTGTCAGCACTACTATGCCGCCTGCAGAGTGGTGGAAGAGACCGATCTGCTGCTGACCATGCCGGAAGCCTACGCCAGAATTATCGCCGAGCGGGCCAACATCCGGATTATGGATCCGCCGGCGGACCTGCCGTCTATCGACGTACACCTGTATTGGCACAAGGCTTACGAGCGGGAGCCGGCGCTGATCTGGTTCCGGGAGCAGTTGAAGGCAATCAGTTGAGCCTCAGTAGGCGCCAACTACCATCAGGAAACCGAAGAATCCGATAGCCGTGATCCCCAGGGACGCCATTACGATGCCGAGGCCCCACCAGACGGCGGCACCATCGGATATCTCCACATCGTGGCCCCTCAGGGTTCGGTAGAACGCCCAGGGGCCCAGGACAAATGCACCAACCACCGCGAATACCAGTCCGACGCTGATACCGGCAAAGGTCCAGGTGGCCAGAACCATGGCCCGGTCTTTGACCTGGTCGGTGACACCGTGGTGCTCAAGAAATTTCTTGCAGAAAAACCAGATCAGGGCGAACAGGATGATGACAAAAACCAGTCCGCCGACAAGGGTGATCATTCGGTATAGCAAGGTGTCGTTCCTGTCAGTTTAGAGGCCCGTCAGGCCGGAAACACGGGCTCCGGGAGGCACTCGAACCCCGGTTTGGCGAATAGATAGCCCTGGTAGAGATTGATCCCCTGGGAGCGCAACCAGAAGTATTCTTCCTTGGTTTCGACGCCCTCAGCAATGATCTGGCCGCCAAGCTGAGTCATCATGGTAATGATGCCTGCAACAACGGCCTGCTTGTTCGGCTGCCGATCAATATCACGGATCAATGCCATATCCAGCTTCAACAGATCGGGCGGACTGGCCATCATGACATTGTACCGTGAGAAACCGGCCCCGAAATCATCAATGGCTGTGCTGAAACCCATCTCCTGATAAGCCTCGATAATCGACACGAGGTGGTCGACAGATGTGGAGGTCAGCTGTTCGTCCTCAGTAAGCTCGAAAATGATTTTCCGGGTATCAAAATTGTAGGTCTTGGCAGCCGCCAGGGTCGTGCGAATACAGTACTCGGCCCGGTACACCGCGTTGGGCATAAAATTAATGCTGAGCATCGGCTCCATGTTCAGCCTGGCGGCAAGCTTGACCGCCTTGACCCGACAAACCTGATCGAAGGCGTAGCGATTCTGTTCGGTTACCTTCGAGAGGACACTCATCGCCCCCTGACCCTCGGTGCCTCGCACCAGCGCCTCGTAGGCGTAAACAGATTTGTTGAGAACGTCATCAATGGGCTGGAACGCGAAGGTAAAGGAAAAATCCAACCCCTCTCCACATGCACATTGCTCGCAATGAGACTCGTCAAACAGTACGGCGGGTTGGTTCACTTCAACTCCTGAATTCACTTCTGGCGGTTTTGCTATGTTTATATGGCGTATTTTTCACCCAATATAGCCGCGATCCCCTCCCCGGTAAAACCACTTTCTGGTTAAAGCGTGTCAAACGGTGGCATCCCCTGCCTACATGACTAAACTGGGGTTTGTCGTTTATACGTGTCTGTCCACAAAAGGAGTTTCCCTAATGGCCCAAACTACCCGCATCGCTGTAACCCCGGGCGACGGCATAGGTCCTGAAGTGGTGGCCGAGGCTGTGCGCTGCCTCGAGACCCTGCGCGCCAAACACGGCCTGGACCTTGAGTGGACTCGATTCCCCTGGCCATCCCACGCCTGGCACGAGGAGCATGGCGAATCCATGCCCGCGGATGCCTTGGCGCAGTTACAGAAGTACGATGCCATCCTTCTGGGTGCCCTTGGCGATCCGGGCCCTATGGACGATCCGGACCGATACCTGCTTCCAGACAGCATCTCACTGGCGCCACTGCTGGACATGCGCAAAGGGTTCGACCAGTGGGTCTGCGAACGTCCGGCCCGGCTTCTGCCCGGTGCCCGCCAGTACCTGGCCGATGAGCGCGCCAAGGACATCGACATGCTGGTGATTCGGGAAAACTCCGAGGGTGAGTACGTCAGCCAGGGTGGACGTCTGCGCAAGGGCACGCCGGATGAAGTGGCCACCCAGATGGAGGTGTTCACACGCAAGGCAACCGACCGGATCATCCGCTATGGGTTTGAACAGGCCCGAAACCGCGCCGCAGACCGAGTTTCGGAGGGTCGCACACGGACATTCAGGACCCTGGATGGCAGAACCTGTGAAAGCCAGGTGTGCCTGGTCACCAAGCGCAATGCCTTGCGCTACTGGGGCGACATGTACACCGAAGCGTTCGAGGAGATAAGCAAGGACTACCCGGACGTGGCCACGCATCATGAGCTGGTGGACGCGGCCTGCATGAAGTTCGTGCAAAGCCCCTGGGCCTTTGACGTGGTCGTCGCGAGCAACCTCCAGGGGGACATTCTTACCGACCTAGCTGCGGTTCTGTCAGGTGGCATGGGCGTGGCACCCTCCTGCAACCTGAACCCGACGGATCCGGATATGCCTTCTATGTTCGAACCTACCCATGGCAGCGCACCGGATATTGCCGGCCAGGGCCTGGCTGACCCCACCGCCATGCTCTTTACCGCCGCCCGCATGCTCGAGTGGCTGGGCCGCAAGGACCCTGCCATTGCCGCAGCTGGCAAGGAGCTGTTCGATGCAGTGGCTGCAGACCTTGCCGAAAACTCGGGCAGCCGACGAGGCACCCACGAGATCGGCTCTGCAATCTGCGAGCGGCTGTCCCGATAGATCAGGGTTACTGGTCGGCCATGACAAATTCGAGCCGGCCAGGCGCTACCCGCACATCTACCGGCATCATACCGAACATACGCTGGGCGAAGTCGGTTTCGTCCAGTCGGTACACCGGCATGGTCTCCAGCATCTGGGCAACCAGCCGCATGACCGTATCGGTTACAGGCTTCAAATCCCCTTTGAAGAACGGAGAGTCAATACTGCTTTCAAGAAGCTGCAACCGCCGTATGAAGATGGCTTTCTCGGTGCTGTCGTAAACCGGCGCCCCTTCGACCTTCAAGGCAATGTCCACGGGCAGCTTCGTCATCAGCGCATTCAGTGCCACCTGACCTCTCACATCGATCACCGCCACATCGCGACCATCTGGCCCAAGGGTAATGTCGGCGTCGTCGAGACTCAGACTCAATGGCGAACCACTATTCAGCTGGTTGCGGTCGAAGTCGCGAACCACATCCTGAAGGTGCCGTTCCAGCTCGCCTTCGGAGATGGAATAGGGCGACAGACTGGCGCAACCGCTGGCGAGCACCAGCAGCAGGGCCAGAAGCGCACGGAGGGCGTAAATCGGCGTTCTATTCATTTTCGGCCCGGGCCTCGACATGAGGCGTAAGAGTGTCGTCAAAAACCACGTGTATCAAGATGGGTCTGCAGCAGACCTGGCAATCCTCGACATACTCCTGTTCCGGTACCGACGGGTCGACGCTGACATCCAGCGTCTCCCAGCAGTACGGGCACTGAATCAGTACCGAATCCAGGGCGGACATGGCATCACCTCAGAACTGTTGCTTGGCCATCCAGGGGATGACGCGATCGAACGCCTCTTCCAGCTTCTCGCAGGTCGTGGAGAAACTGATCCGAACGGCGTTGGTGCATCCCTCGCCAAAGGCGTCACCGGGCACCATGCAGACGCCGGTTTCCTTCAGCATTCGCAAGGCCAGATCAGAGCCATCGACATGAGGTGGAAGGTCAGGGAAAGCAAAGAAGGCACCGCCAGGCTTGTAACCGGTCATGTAGGGGGTCTGATCGACCAGCTCGACCACCTTGTCCCGGCGCTCACGGTAGATATCTACCATATCGCGAACGCACTGCTGGTCACCGGTCAGTGCTGCGACGCCGGCAAACTGGGACGGCGTGTTAGCCACGGAGGTGGTGAACATGTGGAAGCGACGCAGAGACTTGATGGCCGCCTGACTGGCAATCACCCAGCCAACCCGCAGACCCGCCATGCTGTAGGTTTTTGAAAAACTGCTGATGCACATGATGTTGTCCAGATCCATCGAGCAGTTCAGCACGCTGGCGAAGTCTTCGTCATCAAAGATCAGGTGGTCGTAGACTTCATCGGCATACACCTGAATTCCCCGATAGGCACATTCCTCCAGGATGGTCTCCACGGTGCTACGCGGGTAAACCGCTCCGGTCGGGTTGTTGGGGTTGTTCAGGATCAGCGCATAAGTCCTGGGCCCCATGGCCTTGATGACCTCATCCGGATCCAACTGGTGGTTATTCTCTGCCCGGGTCTGCACAAACTTTACTTCACCACCGTTCATGCGAATCAGGGGCGCATAAAGCAAAAACGACGGGTCCGTCACGATAAACTGCCGCCCGGGCGCAGAGGTGGCTGAAATAGCCAGGTACATGGCTTCTGTAGCGCCACTGGTGATCAGGATATTGTCCCGGGTCAGTTTCCGGTTGTAGCGCTTGCCGTAGTAGTCGCGCAGGGCAACCAGCAATTCAGGCAGGCCGGCATCCATGGTATAGCCGGTCTGCCCCGCGTTGAGCGCATCGATGTAGGCATCGATGACGTGCTTTGGGGTCGGCAGATCAGGCTGACCGATGGAAAGATGAATAACATCCTTCATGGTGGCCGCCATATTCACCATGCGACGGATACCCGGCACCGGGATCGCCTGCATGGCAGGGTTCCAACTGGCCTTGGTTTTCCGGTACTTCACTCTACGCGGTTTTTCCTGACCAGTTTCTTTGTTGGCGGCTTCTGCCATAAACACCTCCTGCAAACGGGGCAAATAAGATCTACCCCTGCAGGTTAGTCAGTATGGATGGCCTCTACAAGACAAAAAATCATATAGATGATGTACGTGAAAGTACCGCCATCAACGCTGTGAGTGGAAATTCCGATGCCTCGCAAGTTGACCCGACAGAGCCTGCCGACCAGACTGTTATTACCCCTCGGGGCAACGACCAGTTCAACGAAGTCATTCATCAAAAAGGCGGAGGCTCAATGACTCAGCACAGCAAACCTGTTGTTACCGTTCTCACCGCGCCGGGAGAGCAGGAACCGCCGGGAATGGACGCAGTCAGGGCCCGCGCCGATGTGCGCTTTGCCTGTGACGAGCCAACCCTTCGCGACACCCTGCCGGGCACCGATATCATGATGGTGACGGACTTTCGCACGGAGGCCCTCGCGGCCGCCTGGCACACCGCAGACAAGCTCCAATGGATCCACGCCACCAGTGCCGGCGTCGATGCCCTGATGTTCCCGGATCTGATCAGGGGCGATGTAACCGTCACCAACGCGCGGGGCATTTTCGACCGTACCATTGCCGAATACGTGCTGTGCACCATCCTAATGTTCGCCAAGGATTTCCCGAATTCCATCCGGCTGCAAATGAAGCACCAGTGGAAACATCGGGACACAGAGCGGGCAGAGGGCAAGCAGGTTCTGGTTGTTGGCGCAGGCTCGATCGGCCGGCAGATCGGCCGCCTGGTCGGCGCTGCCGGTTTAAAAGCACACGGCATCGCCCGCAAGCCCAGGAAGGAGGACCCCGATTTTGTGGCGGTACACGGCAATGACGATCTTTACGAGCAGCTCGGGCATGCGGACTTTGTAGTGATTGCGGCGCCACTAACACCCCAGACCGAAGGCCTGTTTGACGAAAAAGCCTTCAAGGCCATGAAAAATTCCGCCCGTCTGATCAACATTGGACGTGGCCCGATCGTCAAAACCGATGACCTGATCACGGCCCTCGAAAATGGCGAAATTGCCGGCGCAGGACTCGATGTCTTCGAAGAGGAACCGCTGGCGGAAGATCATCCGCTCTGGGACATGGAGAATGTCACCATGACCGCCCATATGGCCGGCGACTTCATCGGCTGGAAACGTGCACTGACGGATCAGTTCCTGGAGAACTTCGACCGCTGGCACAAGGGTGACGAGCTGTTCAATTTGGTCGACAAGGAATTGGGTTACGCTGGCAGCAAATAACCGTGCCCGGCACTCATCCAAAAACAAAACGGGAGCCAAAAGGCTCCCGTTTTATATTCGAACCATCAAAACCAATCAGCTACCAGACAAGGACTGATCCGATGGATCAATCTCCATCTGCTGGATCGCAATCACCGCCTGAGTGCGGTTCCGCACCCCAAGCTTCCGGAACACCGCCGTGATATGGGCCTTGATGGTGGCTTCCGACACATCCAGATCATAGGCGATCTGTTTGTTCAGAAGCCCCTCGGCCAGCATACCCAGCACCCGGAACTGTTGAGGCGTCAGCGATGCCAGCTTCTCGGAAAAGTCGGTGGCATCTGAATGCATTCGCTCGATCTTGTCGGCCACTCCCTGCGGCAACCAGACGTCGCCTTCCAAAACCGCCTGAATCGCCTCGGTAATGGTTGGCAGCGGCGCCGACTTCGGTATGAAACCGGAAGCACCGTAGTCAATCGAGCGACGCATTACCTGCAATTCCTCGGATCCTGACACAACCACCACCGGCAGCCCCGGGTACTGGCCTCGCATGAAGACGAGCCCCGAGAAGCCGTGGGCACCCGGCATATTGAGATCCAGCAGAACCAGATCCGCATCCGGGTGCGACTCTACCGCCGCCTGCAGTGCCTTGATGCTGTCGACTTCCACCGTCTCGGCATCGGGCACCGCCTGACTGACCGCCTGCTTCAATGCTGCGCGAAACAGCGGGTGATCATCAGCGACGATAATTGTTTGTGCCATTCAACAGATTCCTTACAGGTACATGGCCTGGTAACACACAGGCGTTACTGGTTCGCACGACCGCTGATCAGGTCATCGACTACACCCGGATCTGCCAGCGTAGAGGTATCACCCAACTGGTCGTGCTCGTTAGCGGCAATCTTACGCAAAATACGCCGCATAATCTTGCCAGAACGCGTTTTAGGCAGTCCAGGTGCCCACTGGATCACATCTGGAGAGGCGATGGGGCCAATCTCCTTGCGCACCCACTGGACAAGCTCTTTCTTCAACTCGTCAGAAGGTTCCTGTCCATGTACCAGTGTTACATAGACATAGATGCCCTGACCCTTGATGTCATGCGGATAGCCAACAACGGCAGCTTCTGCGACCTTCTCGTGGGAAACCAGGGCGCTTTCGACTTCGGCGGTACCCAGACGGTGACCTGACACGTTCAGAACATCGTCGACACGACCTGTGATCCAGTAGTACCCGTCTTCATCGCGACGGGCGCCGTCACCGGTAAAGTACATGCCCTTGTAAGTGCTGAAATAGGTCTGAGCGAAACGCTCGTGATCCCCATAGATCGTCCGCATCTGGCCCGGCCAGCTGTCCAGGATGACGAGGTTACCCTCGGTCTTGCCCTCAAGGATGTTGCCGTCATTGTCTACCAGTGCCGGCTGAACACCGAAGAACGGCACCGTGGCTGAGCCGGGTTTCAGATCAATCGCGCCCGGCAGCGGGGAAATCAGGATGCCACCGGTTTCAGTCTGCCACCAGGTATCCACGATGGGGCACTTGCTGTTGCCGATAACCCGGTGGTACCACTCCCAGGCTTCGGGGTTGATCGGCTCGCCCACGGAGCCCAGCAGTTTCAGGCTTTCACGGGTAGTGCCGTTCATGCAGGACTCGCCTTCCGCCATCAGGGCACGAATTGCGGTCGGAGCGGTGTACAGGATGTTGACCTTGTGCTTGTCGACAACCTGCCCCATACGAGAACTGTCCGGATAGTTGGGCACACCCTCGAACAGAACGGTGATGGCACCGTTAGCCAGCGGGCCGTACAGGATATAGCTGTGGCCTGTGACCCAGCCGAAATCGGCAGTACACCAGTACACGTCGCCTTCATGATAATCGAACACGTACTCGTGGGTCATGGAGGCATAGACCATGTAGCCACCGGTGGTATGCAGAACGCCCTTGGGCGCACCAGTGGAACCCGAGGTATACAGCATGAACAGCGGATCTTCGGCGTTCATCGGCTCTGGCTGGCAGTCGGCAGAGGCGGACTTCATCAGGTCTTCGTAACGCTCGTCGCGGGCGTCATTCCAGGGCACTTCGGAATTGCCGGTCCGGGTAACAACCACCACCTTCTCGACATTGGCGGCATCTTCATTCTTCAGGGCCGCGTCCACGTTCTTCTTCAGCGGAATCTTGCGGCCGCCACGAACGCCTTCGTCAGCGGTGACTACGAAGCGGGATTTGCCGTTCACAATCCGGGCACCAAGCGCTTCCGGAGAAAAACCGCCGAACACCACGGAGTGAATCGCGCCGATACGTGCGCAGGCCAGCATGGCGACGGCTGTCTCAACAATCATCGGCATGTAAATGGTGACAACATCACCCTTCTTCACGCCCAGACCTTTAAGGACGTTGGCGAACTTGCTGGTTTCCTCGTGCAGTTCGCGATAGGTCACGTTGCGTGAATCGGCGGGATCATCGCCTTCAAAGATGATGGCTGTCTGGTCGCCGCGCTTTTCCAAATGACGGTCCAGGCAGTTGGCTGAGGCATTCAACTGGCCATCTTCGAACCATTTGATGGACAGATTGTTGTAATCGTAGGTCGTGTTTTTCACCTTGGTGTAAGGCTTGATCCACTCAAGGCGCTTGCCGTGCTCACCCCAGAAGGTATCCGGGTCTTCGACTGACTGACGATACATTTCTTCATACTGTTCCCGGTTCAGAAGGGCCTGTTTGGCCACTTCCGGGCTTACCGGATATACCTGTTTACCAGTCATTGTGCTCCCCCTTTAGTCAGAGTCTGTTGTCATTGTCGGTTTTGGAATTCAGACGTTGAGGCCTCTCCGGCCCTTTAGACGGATAGTGGTAGTTCACCATGCTAGCCACTACACAATGAATTAGACTAACGTCCTAATCCGCCTGAACTTTTAGCCCAAAAAGGTCGGTAACCCGCAAGAAAACAACGGTAAATTGCGCCGAACGAGAAGCTTTTTAAAGGATAGTTGGATTGGAGCCGATGGCAAACCCGGGAAGGAAACGACCACGCATAAAAAAGCCCGGTCGTTGCGACCGGGCTCCTGGGTTCACGCTGCCTTTTTTCGGGCCTTGGCAGAGCGCAGGCTGTAAACCTTGCGCTCCTTGAGGGCGTATCGGTTCAGGCCTGCCAGGTGGATCTTGCGCAGATAGACCGACCAGTCAATCTGGCGGGCATCTACCGGGAACAGCACCTTGTCCAGCTCACCCATCCTCGATGCCAGGGCCAGCAGATCATCATTCCTGAAGATATAGTCTGGCGCGGTGTAGAAACCGAAAATGGTCGCCAGCGAGCGTGTCGTGTCCAGATTCCGGAGCACTTTCAACTCGCGATTCTGGCCCAGCATGCGCAGAACCTTCCCGGTAATGCTCAGTGGAATGCGCACCCCACCTACGACGGCATCGAAAAGTCTGCGATTGACTGCAATGAAGGGTTTGGTCGGCTGTCGGTAGAACAGCTGATCGTATTCGGCGAAGTTGGCTTTGGATTCCGCCATAAGGTGGTCAATAAACTGCCCAAGGGAAACCGGGTTGGAGCTGCCACTGCAACACTGGTAAATCCGGTGACGTGGCGAATCAGCAACGGCTTCAGCCGCCGCCAGGATGATGGCATTGGCCACCAGATCCACGGGAATAACATCGATGACCCCAGCGCGTTTGCCAGGGAAGAGCGTAACCTTCTCGCGGGCATACGCAAGGATAATGGCATCCGCCACCTTCACGCCTTCAATCCAGCCTGGCGCGGGTTCCTCGAGTGCACTTTCAATAATGGATGGGCGCACAATGGTCAGTGCCCGCCCGGACAGGGCCTTGAGCAGGAGTTGCTCACCGAGCCACTTGGTAAAGGTATAGGTATCACTCCAGCCATAATGGTTGGCTTCACGGATGCCAAGGTCCACCAGCTTCTTTTCCAGTGCCTTGCCGGAGTATCGGGAACGCACGTCCGCTATCTTGTCCTCCAGCAGCCGGACAAGTTCTTCGATCTCATAGTAACCTTCAGTGCTCCGGGGTATGGCCTCACCTGCCGGCTTGATCACGGTCTCCGTGATCTGTCCGGAATTCATGCCGTTTACATAGCAGGTGGAAACCTGCAGCACCGCCAGCGACTTGTTCTGTCGCGCAAGCTCGGCCACGTTGTCGAGGCAACGGGTATTGATGGCAAGCGCTTTATCGAGCTCTTCCCGGAAGTTCACACTGGCTGCGGAGTTGACAACCACATCGATGCCGCCAGCCAGCTTTCGGAAACGGTCAGCGGACAGACCAAACAAAGGCTCGGTCACTTCCCCGGTTACGCAATGCACACGATCTTCAATAAAAGTTTCGAAAGCCTCGTTGTCGTCCTGGCGAAGACGATCGAAGACTGACGACGTGGCGATCTCCTCAAAAAAACGATCCCGCGCATCGGGGTGACGTTTGTTTCCACGGATCAGCAGATGAATGCCGCCTATGTCCGGAACGGCGCGAATGAGCTTTTCCAGAACCACCTTGCCGAGAAAGCCCGTGGTGCCGGTAATCAGAACGTGCTTGCCCCGGAGCCGCTCAAGTACTTTTGATGACG
Organism: Marinobacter sp. UBA2498; assembly: GCF_002341575.1. Lineage (NCBI taxonomy): Bacteria > Pseudomonadati > Pseudomonadota > Gammaproteobacteria > Pseudomonadales > Marinobacteraceae > Marinobacter > Marinobacter sp. UBA2498. The sequence continues at coordinate 14,547 of NZ_DDOI01000062.1, forward strand.
CCTCGGGATTCAGCTGCTGTGTTGCCATGGGAGAACTCCTTCTCATTTCAATTCGTTGTCGCCGCATACCCGCCAACCAGAGGAAAGTTTGCGAATCAGATTCGACAGATGTGCTGCATATTGCGGGCCACGATTCAGATTTGTGCTCAATCCTTGCACAACTTTGGTGACAGAGCGGTGACACACAGCAAACTTACGCTACAAAAAGTGTAAAAAAAATGACGGAAAAGAAGGTAGGTTTTTCTGCCTATCAGGAGCTGCTTTGGTCATTGCCGGAGAG
>NZ_DDOI01000062.1:14976-16232 GCF_002341575.1 Marinobacter sp. UBA2498
AAGAGCTGATCCAGCGAGATATCTGCAGGCTGTTCCTTCAGTATGCGCACCAGACGATCCTGCTCACCAAAGCTGATGCGATCGTAAAACGGCTCGCGGAGGACGGATTGGGGCGGCTCGGCAGGCTCCGCTTTATGTTCGAGGGGTGAAATCTGGTCCGCCAGCTCGCGAAGATGAATGGCCAGATGATTCTTTCGCTCGGGGCTGAGACTCTCCCACTGGAACGACCCGAGACCGGTTTGCACAATCTCGACGGCATCACTGTCCAGCGTGCTCCCCAGCAGTGCAAAAAGACGGGTAAATGCTTCATAACGCAGCATAGGATCGATCGGCCCCGCATTAAAAACAGACTCAATCTCACCCACGGCCTGCAGGCACCGATCTTTCAGGGTATCAGCCTCACTTTCGGTTTCGGGCTCCGGCTTGGTCACTGTTTTGAGCGGGCTCTCGGATCCTCGTTTGGACACCTTGTGCCAGTAGGCTGCAATACCAGCCTTTCGTCTCGGCAACTGGGACAGCCGCACATCAAGCATATCCGCGAGGGTATGAAACTGGCGGCAGGAAGGGTCTGAAACAGGCAGAAGCGCGACCGGCTTCTGGTTGAGAACCGACTGCCGAAGGGTCTCGTCCCGCCAGATACCACCCATATAGTGGAGCGAGATTCCCAGGTGGCGCTGGGCAGCGGCGTCCAGGCGCTGGAACACGGACCGTGCCTGACTGGCGCCCTGGGCCATATTCACCAGAATGCTCGGAATCCGGTTATAGCCCCTGCGCCGGAGAACCTTGATCAGCGAAAAGGCGTCGGTAAGGGACGCGGGGTCCGGGGTCACCACCATGCAGGCCAGCTCTGTCGCGGCAATCATATGCAGCCCGGCAGCCTGAAGCCCGGCAGCCGTGTCGGTAATGACGTAATCGTAGCGGTTTTCCAGGTTATACAGTGCCCGGAGTATGCGAAGGCTCTCCGTTGGCCCCATATCCATGCATTCCTGCACGCCGGAGGCCCCCGGAACAATATGCAGGCCGTAGTCGGTCTTCAAGATGATGTCCTCAAGACGACACTCTCCGGCCATCACATTGGCAAGGGTTTTTCTCGGATAAAGGCCAACCATAATGCTGACGTTGGCCAGATCGGTGTCGCCATCCAGCAACAGAACGCGGTTATCCTGCCTTGCGAGGGTGAGCGCAAGATTCAGGGCGACCGAGGTCTTGCCCACCCCACCCTTGCCACCCGTTATGGCGATGGTGCGAGGTTGGTA
>NZ_DDOI01000062.1:16318-19353 GCF_002341575.1 Marinobacter sp. UBA2498
CATGGTGCGAGGTTGGTTCGGATTGTGCTTGACAGGTTCTCTGGCGTTCATCACCGGCAATCTAGGTCCCTGATTTTTCGGTTTTCTGTATTTTAACCTGTAAAAATTCTACACATATCACGAATCAGATAATATATTGCTTAAAAAAAGAGCAATAAGTATTTAATAACGACGGATTATTGTCTAAGCTCTTTTCCGACAATAAGAATGAACGCTCCGTCAGTTAATGAATTGATTCGCCCCACGGCAGGTAAGCCTATGCACATTGCGCCTGATCTACAGCTACCGAGTCTTCCGGAAGTCACCTTGCGGGCGCTCGAGGCTTGCCATCAGGACGAGAGCTACCGGAAAATCAGCGAAATTGTGTCTGCCGATACCGCACTGGTAGCTCGTATCCTGGCACTGGCCAACTCCGCCCTGTACGGCCCTTCTACTCCGATCCGCTCCGTCGACCAGGCACTCCTGAGACTTGGCACCCGACGTTTTCACACGCTGGTCCTGACCGCAGCCCTGCGCCAACTGCTATTCGAGCTGGGCGGTGACGAATGGCAACAACTCAGAGATTTCTGGCGACACTCGCTGACCACCGCGTTGACCGCCCGGGCCCTGGCAACGCTGACCCGTTATCCGGAGCCTGACGAAGCCTTCATGTTGGGCATGCTTCACAACATTGGCGAGCTGATCGCTATTAAAACGCCAGCCACCGAGGCGAAGCAACACTATCTTGATCATCAGTCCGACATCGCAGCGGAACTCGTTGCCTCCTGGGGGCTGGGGCCAATGGCCGCCGATGCCATGCGCTACCAGCAGGCACTATCCTCGGAGCTACGGGATGCCGGACATCTGGTGAAGCTGATCAGCCTGGCCACCCGACTGGCACTCTCCGATGCCGCCGGCATTGCAGCGGCAGGCACGGTATTCGGGCTGAACGAGGAACTGACCCGGGAGATAAATCGCCGCATCGGCCACGAAGTCTCGGGTATGGCTGCATCGCTGGGGATTCCTCTGGACGAAAATTATTGCGGCGAGAGCGCCTCTCGACAGCTGAAACAGACAATTCTGCGCCAGGCCATGGCGAACCAGGCGATCAACCTTGCCGATCTGACCGGAGAAACCGAGGACATTCTCGCCGAGACGGTCAACAGTCTAACGCTGATCACCGGCCTGCCGGCGCTGTGCTTTGGGCACACAGGCGAAAACCTTGTGCTCCTGTCCGGGACCATTGGCGACATCCCTGACCTGGCGGTCACCGCCAAGCCCGGCGGCAGCGTCCTTACGGAAGCCTTTATTTCTGGCCTGCCAGTCAGCCTTGGTGATCGATCCCCAACAGTACTCGACCGACAGTTGCTGTCACTGCTCCATACGCCCTCCATACTTGCCGTACCGGTTAACAATGGCGGGGACTGCCCTGGTGTCTTCGCCCTGGGCACAGACAACGAGCATCTGCCAACAACCCTGGAACTGGCCGATATCTTCACGGCTCAGTTGGCATCGGTACTGGCAGACCGGGTGCCGGCCCAAACCGATGCCGAAGCCAGTACAGAGGGCCTGGATCAGGAGATCGCCCGCGACCGGCTGCGTAAACAGGTTCACGAAGTCAGCAACCCACTGACCATAATCCGACAGTATATTTACCAGCTGCGAGGCAGGCTTGAAGATGCTGGTGTCCAGCAGGAGCTGGACGTAATCCGGGATGAGCTGGATCGGGCGGGCAATCTTTTACTGCAAATGAGCCATACTGACTCCGTGGATCAGGGCGATGACGGGGTTGAGCTCAATGCCGAACTGGAAAGTCTGGCTCGTATCCTTGAAGATAGTCTGTTCAGCTCAGATAGCCGCAGCCTTCGGTTATCGCTTTGCAGCGAGCCAACGCGGGTTGCGGCTGGCCCCACGAGGATTCGGCAGATTGTGATCAATCTGGTTCGAAATGCGGCGGAAAGCCTGGCGGATGATGGCGGCACGGTTGAAATACGGACGTCTTCGCCAGTGTGGCAGAACCACCGAACCTGGGTTGAGCTGGAAATCTCGGACACAGGCAGAGGAATACCCGGTGAGGTCAGGGACGCCCTGTTTTCACCGGTGAAAACCACAAAGGGAGAGGGCCACAGCGGTTTGGGCCTGAGCATTGTGAAACAGCTCGTTGATGACATGGAGGGCATCATTGCTTGTCGCACGGGGCAGGAAGGGACCACCTTCAGGATTCTGCTTCCAGCGGCCAGCCACAAAAAGAATGAGACCGACTGACGCAGAAACAACGGACACAGACCGATGGCACCTGAACATACTGATCAGCCTTTCAGTCACGGGTTAACGGCACGGATACTGGTAGCAGATGACGAACCCCGCCTGCTCAATACACTGGCTTCGCTGCTGCGTAGCCGGGGTTATGACGTTGCGGAAGCTCACGGGGGCCGAAAAGCCTGCGAGCTGATCGACCAGCAAACCTTCGACCTGGCCTTGCTGGATCTCCGGATGCCCGAGGTCACAGGTTTCGACGTTATGGCACACCTTGCCATCGGACAGCCGGATTGCGGCGTGATCGTGGTCAGCGGCGAAAGTTCGTTCAGTGCTGTGAGCCGAGCACTGCGGCGGGGCGCCCTGGACTACATCCGTAAACCCTTTGATCCTGAGGAACTGCTGGCCACCGTTGAGAGCGTGATCGGAAAAAAGTCACTCCTCGAAGCCCACGAGCATATCCAGATGCGGCTGGAGAAATCCGAGGCGCTGCATCGTTACATCGTTAACAGCTCTCCTGACATCGTGTTCATGCTTGATCAGGACGGTCACTTTTGCTTCGTGAACAGCAAGGTAGAAAGCCTGCTCGGATATAAGCCAGCGGAACTTTGCGGCCAGCATTTCCGCCACATTCTCGACGACCGGGACGTGACCCGCGGGACACTGGCCCTGAAGGGACCAAACATCACTGCAGATAACCCTCGAACCCTGGAAGTCCGCCTTAAAACCCGTGGCAGCCGGCGAGCAACCCGTCATTTCGAGATAACCGCTTTTCCCATCGATCCGCAAACCTGGCCGCA
>NZ_DDOI01000062.1:19496-35020 GCF_002341575.1 Marinobacter sp. UBA2498
CCGCAAACCTGGCCGCACTCCGGTAACACGCAAGGAGGCGGCAGTGGCAACGGCGCCACCTATTATGGGACCGCTCGTGACGTTACCGAGAGGAAGGAAGCCGAGGCCTTCATCAATTTCCAGGCCTACCATGACCTTTTAACGCGATTGCCGAACCGTGCACTTTTCAAGGACCGACTTGAGCTGGCGATCACCCACGCCAACCGTGGTGGCCAGAAGCTGGCGGTTATGTTTCTGGACCTTGACCGTTTCAAGGTCATCAACGACACCCTCGGCCACGCGATGGGAGATCGGCTGTTGCAGGCAGTGACTCACCGGCTCGAGAAATGCCTGCGCAAGGGCGACACCCTTTCCCGGTTCGGTGGCGACGAATTTACCCTGCTCCTGCCCTCCATCCACAATCACGAAGACGCGAGACAGATCGCCAAGAAGCTGATTGATGCCCTGCGGGCACCTTTTCAACTGGGGGATCACGAAGTATTTGTAGGTGTCAGTATCGGCATCGCAATCTTCCCCGAGGCCGGCGAGACCATGGATCAGCTGATCCAGAACGCCGACATTGCCATGTACCACGTCAAAGGCAAGGGCAAGGACGGTTACCGCTTCTATTCCGACAGCATGAGTATCGATACGGCCAACAGGCTGAACCTCGAGCGGGATCTGCGTCAGGCCCTTGAACGGGACGAGTTGCGAGTGTTCTATCAGCCCCAGGTGTGCTCAACAACCAACCGGGTCGTGGGTCTTGAGGCCCTGGTTCGCTGGCAGCACCCGGAGCGGGGACTGCTTTACCCGAGAGACTTCCTGCCCCTGGCGGAGGAAACCAAACTGATAGGCCTGCTCAGTGAGCGTGTTCTCGACCAGGCCTGCCAGGATGTCGGCCGCTGGATCCGGGAGGGCCACACCCACCTCCGGTTGGCCGTCAACCTGTCCCCCATCCAGGTTGAGCATCCGCGGTTTGTAGAAACCCTGATGCAGCAGGTAAAGGCCCACAACTTCCCGGCCGGCAACCTGGAAATCGAAATCACTGAAAACGTGATCATGAACGATCTGGAACAGATCTCCCAGAAGCTCCGGGAACTGGCAGCTCTGGGTGTCCGGATAGCGATCGACGATTTCGGCACAGGCTATTCGTCACTGAATTACCTGCATCGCCTACCCATTCACACCCTCAAAGTCGACCAGTCTTTCGTGAAAGCCATCCGCAGTGGCGACGACGGTGCATGCATCGTAAACGCCATTGTCGCCATGGCCCATGGACTCAAGCTGGAGATCGTTGCAGAGGGCGTGGAAACCGACGAGCAACTGGATTATCTGCGGAGCCTGGGTTGCCACCAGGTCCAGGGTTTCTTCTACGGCCCTGCCAGGCCCGCCGCCGAGATTTCCAGAACTCTCGGATCCACCAGGGCCAAAGCTGCCTCATTCTGACATACGATTATCGATTGTCAGACACTCCGATATAAAAGCGCGATAGGGTTTGCAAAGTATTGCAGTACGTTACTTTGTGTATCCTGAAATGCGCATTACTGCACATATTTCTCCCACCCTGTTCTCTAAGCTCGAATCCATAGGCGCTGATTACCGGAATGTCCGACATTCTCGGACCAATAACGACAAAAACGGTGACAGCATCCAAGGAACAAGAACAGGCAGCAGTCATCATGCGCGACAAGTACAAATACATCGGTCCCGTCTACGATTTTCTCAGCAATCTCTATAGCGGCAAGAATATTCACCGCTGCAAAACCGCCATGCTGGATGTGGAAACCGTCCGGCCCGGAGACAAGATTCTGTTTGCCGGAGTTGGCCATGGCCGGGACGCCATTCGGGCGGCCGAGCTAGGTGCAGACGTGACCGTGGTGGATTTGTCCGAAACCATGCTGCGGAAGTTTGCCGAAGCTCAGGAAAAAGAGGCGCCACACCTCACGATCCGACGCATCCACAGCGACATCATGAAAGTAGATGAGTTCGAGCAGTACGACATGGTCGTGGCCAATTTCTTCCTGAACGTGTTCGATGAAGACATGATGGTCCGGGTCCTCGAACATCTGATACGGCTGGGCAAAGCCGACGCCCGGGTCGTTGTTGGTGACTTTTCCTACCCCACTGGCAACCTGCTTTCCAGAATGTTCAAGAAGCTTTACTGGTACATGGCCGTCTTCATTTTCTGGCTGTTCGCCAACAATGCATTCCACAAAATCTACAACTATCCCGAGCACATGCAGCGGCTGGGCCTTCAGGTCACGGACAAGAAGCACTTCAAGCTTCTGAACATGAACTGCTACTGGTCCATTCTCGGACGCAAGCAGGCCTGAGCACTTTGCTAGAGATTCACCCAACAAAAACAATCAGGGAGCAGCAGCATGTCGGATCAGATACTCGCACTGGACAGGGTTGGCACACTTGAGAGCGGCTCATTCACGTTTACCGAGCGGGTCGGCTTCCTGAAGAAGTACGGTACCCATTCCCAGTCGTTTTCAACGCTCCAACCGGGCATGCAATATTTTGATGTACCGGGCATGGGGTATATCGCCTACATGCGCAAATGGGGCGGCACCTTCGTGCTCTCGGATCCCGTCTGTGCGCCGGAAGACTTTGGCAACCTGCTGGAGAGCTTCCACCAGCGCTTTCCAAACGCCAGTTACATCCAGGTCTCCAAGCCCGTCGTCGATTTCCTGCACCTGCGATTTGGTCTCTACGGCACCCAGTTTGGCAGCGAATCCCGCATCGATCTGGGCCGCTGGTCACTCAGCGGGAAGAAAAAACAGATCCTGCGAACCGCTTTGAACCAGGCAGAAAAAAACGGGATTACGGTGAAAGAGCGTTTCAGTGACGATCACACCCGTGAAATATCCGAGGCCTGGATTCGAACCCGCAAATGCAAGAGCAATGAAATCCGCTTTCTGATCCGTCCCATGGAAATGGACTATCGCGAAAACGAACGGCATTTCTACGCCTATCAGGACGACAAGGCCGTAGGGTTTATCTATTTTGACCCGATTTATCGCAACAACGAGATTATCAGCTACGTGCCCAATATCTCCCGGGCCAACGCCGATTTCCGACAGGGCATTTTCTATACCCTGATGGCTCATGCGATGGAGGTCTTCAAGGCGGAAGGCGTGCCTTATCTGGATCTCGGACTGATACCCCTGTCACTGGATCCTGCAACAGAGCATCAGGAGAGCAGGCTGTTGAAACGCCTGTTGCACGGGCTCTACGAGAAGGGCAATTTTCTATACAACTTCAAAGGCTTGGAGTTTACAAAGTCGCGCTTTAGGGGAGACAACTTCAAGACCTACTGTTGTCACAAACGGTCGATTCCGGCGCTGGAGTTTTTCGCCATGTTCAAGCTGACCCGGTTGCTGTAGCCCCTAGGGGCTCTCCAGGCCAGTGTTCGCTCACCCGTTTGGCCTCCAGCCCCAGGCCCGCCATGAAGGGCGCGATGCCCTTTGGTGCCGGCCCTGAAAACAGCGCAGCGCTCACAGGTTGTTTCCCTGCGCTGGCAACTGGGCCTTGAGCAACATCAAGCCGACCGGTCTGTTCCAACAGCCAGGCTACCCGTCGGGCAATGGCCTCACCCGAGTCCACCCAGAAACGAACCGTCGGCAGACTCGCCCTCAGACTCTCCAGTAACAGTGGATAGTGAGTGCAACCAAGCACCACGGTGTCCACACCGGCCTCTTTAAAAGGCCTCATGGCTTCGCTCAGCTCGGCAAGCGGAACCTCGATTCCGGAAACCAGGTCCTCTGCCCAGCGCACCAGCCCCGGATGGCCAATACGCTCAATCCTGCAATCGCCAGCGAATTCCTCGACCAGCCTGTCGAGATAAGGTCTGCGAACCGTTGCCGGTGTCGCCAGCAGCCCCATTCGCCGATTCACGGACTTTGCTGCCGCCGGTTTGATGGCCGGCACCACCCCCACAACCGGCACCGCCGTCATCGCACGTAAATGCGGCAGGACCACGGTACTGGCGGTATTGCAGGCCACCACGATGGCGTCTGACGGGTAGAGCTCAAGCGCTCTGGTGATCAGACCGCAACAACGGTCGATCACAACCGCCTCGGATTTGTCGCCATAGGGAAAGCCTGCGTTGTCTGCCAGATAGACGATCTCCAGTCCCGGCAGTTGCCGGTGAATGCAGGCCGCAACGCTCAGACCACCGACACCGGAGTCAAACACCAGAACCCTTGGAGGTGACTGCCTGCTCAAACCGGAATGCCTCCCCGGGAAATCTCGTGTTCCATGGCCCGGATCAATCGGCCAGAAATGGTGGTTTCCGGTGGTACCGGTGGCGTATCGCCCGGCAGGAACCAGTCGGCATCGGCAAGCTCGTCCTCCTGGAGAACCAGCTCGCCTCCTGCGTAATCGGCGAAGAAGCCGACCATGAGCTGATGGGGGAATGGCCAGGGTTGCGAGGCGTGGTAGCGGATATTGGTGACGTCCAGCCCGGTCTCCTCTCTCACTTCACGGTGCACAGCGCCTTCCAGACTCTCACCCGGTTCAACAAAACCGGCGATGAGGCTGTAGAAGTGCCGTTTGACCCGCGAGGACTTCGCGAGCAGAAGCCGATCATCCCGGCGTATGACGACAATCACGCAGGGCGCCAGCCTCGGGTACCAGGGAATGCCACAGGGTTCGCACCACTTGGCCCGCTCACGCGGATGGAAACCGGTTTCCTCGCCGCAGCGGCCACAGAATCGGTGGTCGCGCCACCATTGCCAGACCTGAAAGCCGGTACTGAGCATATCCGCCGGCGCATCGCTAACCATCAAAAGCGCATCCCGCAGCGGTACAACCTCCTGATTACCGACGTCGCTGTCCGGCAGTTCGGTCACGAATACACCGCACCCATTGTAACTGCCCAGAGATACGGAATCGGACAATTCGCCCCGGAAAAGGCTGCTGTCGCCGCTGTGCAGCCAGCCGTTATCGGGCTTGACCACACCCGATCCCGACAGCGCAAGGATCAGATCGCCGTTTTCCGGCCGGCGGGTCGTCCAGCCCGGTATCCACTGAGTCATTGCGATCACCATTCGATGCATCAACTGGGTTATTGGAAGATCAATCGGGAATGTACCACATTGCCGCACCGGCCAAGAATGAAAGGTCCACCTTTCCGCACTGTACTCAACCAAGTAAACTTGGCACCTGTTTCGTCAACGGAGTTGCCATTTATGCGTCTTTACCAGGGCATTCGCAGCCTGATCCTGACCCTTTTCCGAAAGATACTGTTTATCTGGGTCCGGACTGATGTCAGCGGCAACAGCGTTGAAGCCCTCGCCCTGGATCCCGACAAACCGGTTTGCTACGTGCTGCAATACAGCTCGCTGTCGAGCCGCCTGGTTCTGGAGCAGGAAGTTATCCGTGCAGGACTTCCTGGCGCCACCGAAGCCCTTCCGGTGAAGAACGGCCCGTCCCACTCCTTCTTTTTCCTCTATCGCCGGATCGGTGGCTTTTTCAGGGGGCGTCAGGCGCCGGCACCCACGAACGAGTTTCAGGCCCTGGTTCGCTACGGTCTCGAACATCCGGACCAGGACGTACAGATTGTTCCAGTGTCCCTGTTCTGGGGGCGCTCCCCGGACAAGGAAAAGTCCCTGGTAAAACTTTTGCTGTCCGACACCTGGTCCATCGCCGGCCGGCTTCAGAAGTTACTGATCATCATGGTTCATGGTCGCAACACCTACGTTCAGTTTAACCAACCGCTCTCACTGAAACAGGTGATCGACGAATACCGGCACAGCGAGGAGCGGGCCAACCGCAAGCTGGCCCGGATCCTGAGAACCCACTTCCGCCGGGTTCGCCAGGCGGTACTGGGGCCAGACTTGTCCCATCGCCGTACCCTGGTGGCAGGTCTGGTGCGCACCCAGGCGGTCAAGGAAGCCATCCGGGAGACCGCTGCCAGAGACGACATACCACCTGAGAAAGTCCGCGCCAAGGCCTACAAATATGCGGATGAGATTGCGGCGAGCATGTCCGTTGTCACGATTCGATTCATGGAGGTGCTGTTGTCATGGCTCTGGAACCGGATCTACAACGGCATTGCCATCAACAATATCCGGGTGGTGAAGGAAGTGGCGCAAGACAATGCCGTGGTTTACGTGCCCTGCCATCGTTCACACATCGACTACCTGCTGCTGTCCTACGTGCTTTACAAGAATGGCCTGATGCCTCCGCACATCGCCGCAGGGATCAATCTCAACATGCCCATTGTCGGCCCGATCCTGCGCCGTGGCGGGGCGTTCTTTATGCGCCGCAGTTTCAAGGACAACCCGCTGTACGCCACCGTGTTCAATGAGTACATGCACGTGATGTTCTCCCGGGGCTATTCCGTCGAGTATTTCATCGAAGGCGGCCGAAGCCGCACAGGCCGCATGCTGCAGCCCCGCCCCGGCATGCTGGCAATGACCGTACGCAGTTTCCTTCGGGACCATCGCAAACCCATCGTATTCGTGCCCGTGTACATCGGCTATGAGAAAGTGATGGAAGGCCGCTCCTACCTGGGTGAACTTCGTGGCAAGAAAAAGGAAAAAGAAAGCGTATTCGGTCTTGCCAAGACCGTTCGCAAACTCAGTAACTCCTTTGGTCGGGTTTCAGTCAACTTTGGCGAAGCCATTCATTTGTCTGAGGTTCTGGACGATGTTCACGGTAGTTGGCGCGACGAGGCCTACGACGCCGAGTATCGTCCGAAGTGGCTTAACAGCGCGGTTTCAGAGCTGTCCTTCCGGGTAGCGTCGAACATCAACGCGTCAGTTGCGGTAAACCCGATCGGCATGGCCGCCACGGTTCTTCTTGGCACCGAGCGACTGGCCATGGACGAGGGACAGTTGATCCGCTTGATGGATCAATACGCCGCCCTGCTAAAGGCTTTCCCGTATGCGGAAACGGTAACCCTGCCCGAGGGGGCCGGCAAAGACTGGATCGCCTACTGTGAAGGCATGGGCCTGGTGACGCGCCAGCCGCAGAAGCTGGGTGACATTATTGCCCTCGAAGGCAGCAACGCAATCCTGATGACCTATTACCGGAACAACATCCAGCACCTGTTTGCGCTGCCCTCACTGATCGCCAGCCTTTTCGAGAACAAGGATTCGCTGGGCCGGGACAAGATTGTGTTCCTCGCCAGCGTAGCCTACCCCTACCTGCAATCGGAACTGTTCCTGAAATACCAGCCCGATGAAGCCAGGAAGGTCATCAATCAGTGGATTGATGTTCTCATCGAACATGACTTGCTGAAGCCCCTGGACGATGACCGGATCGGTCGACCCGAGGAAGGTACCGAAGCCATGCTGAGGCTCAGGGTTCTGTCCCGCTTCATCATCCAGACGGTAGAGCGCTACCACATCGCTCTGGGCATTCTCCGCAAATACGGCTCGGGCAAGATCAGCGCCGCCGAACTGGAAGAACAGAGCGCGCTGCTGGCCGAGCGGATGTCGATCCTGTTCGGCCTGAATGCGCCGGAGTTTTTCGACAAGAGCCTGTTCCGCAACTTCATTGCCAATATGCAGAACAATGGCGTTATCACCACCGATGACAATGGCCTGCTCTGCTATGGGGAGGGGCTGGATGAGGTGGCGGACGATGCCCGCCTGGTGCTGAGTGTCGAGAAGCGACAGGCAATCCAGCAGGTCACCATGCTGGGTGCCTGATGGCATTTACTGCGGTGGCAGCGCCCGGATGGCGTACACATCGTAGCGGCTGCTCTTGCCCTCAATGCGGGTGGTTGGCTCCGCTCCCTCAATGGCCGATGCCTTACGGGGCCGCTTGACCACCACCCGGTAACGGGCGCGCTCCAGAGCGGCCGCGAGCAATTGTGCGGAATCCTCGTCGTCTCCTACGATAGTGCGGAAAACCTGCATTTCCTTTTTTACCAGGGCCGACTTGTCCCGATGCGGAAACATCGGATCCAGGTAGACAACATCCGCCGCCTCGGTGCCTGGTCGGGCAAGCCATTCAATACTGCTGCCCTCAAGCAGTCGCATGCGCTCGACAATGGCCGCACAATCCACATTCAGGGCTGCGCGCGCAAGACCATCGGCCAAGAGAGCGTGAATGACCGGGTTACGCTCGAACAGGGTAACCGTGCAGCCAAGGCTGGCAAGCACAAAGGCATCCTGGCCAAGCCCTGCCGTCGCATCAACGATATGCAATGCGGCCCGTGTTTTCTGCAAGCCGACCGCCTTGGCCACCAACTGGCCCGCGCCACCGCCGTGCTCCCGCCGATACCCCATCTTGCCGGTCACGAATTCTGCACGCACCGGTCCCGGCGCACCTTTGCCAGTCATCTGCAGGCCAAGGCCCTGCTCATCCAGGAACAGTAAAACCGGGAAGTCGCGGATGTCTCTGGGGCGGACGACACCAAGATTCGGGACCCCGAGCGAATCGGCAAGAGCATCGGCCTGCAATCGGTCACCCAATGCACTGCGGGCAACAGCGACGATGTTCTGGAAACGTTCAGAGCGGGCGTACGGAGCGGACGGGGACGAGTCAGGCATCAGACCAGAATATCAATTCCGGCCAGGCTACCATTGCCGCCAGTTTCCTGACCGGCTGCGGCAACAGAGGCAAAGGTCGACAGCGCCCTGGCGGCTGGCAGGGACACTTCGTCTGCGCGGAACCGCTCCAGACGGGCGTCTTCAGCGGCACGACGGGCTTCTACACGCCGCTCGAGGCTTTCGGTCGCATTGCGGTCGCTGACAACACCCTGATTGCCATCGGCAAGGTCACGGCGGGCCGCGTCAGGTGTTTTTTCGGGCGTTGATGCCGGCGCACGGGCCGCATCGCTGCGCTCCCTGACCAGACTGTTGTTGCCGGTCTGGAAATTTAAATTGTTACCCGGGTTAATTCCGCCAATCATGTTCAGATACCGCTGGCCGGATGACAGGAAAACGTGAAATGGAAGTATGGAAGATTATCGCACGGAAGAAAAGACAGCTGGTCAGTTTTTACCCAAAGCGGTTTGCCCGGATCTAACCGGGCGGCCGGGGTCACTATCGACCAGGCAGTTTTTTCCAGGCCACTTCATCCCTGATGTAGACAGGTTGAGCCTGCTCCGCCGGCACCGCCTTGCCCTGCCCGAATGCGATCACCGCCAGGCGCGCAACCCAGGCTGCTCGCAGCACCAGGGTTTCATCGACGGGATCAACGCGCCCTGACACCTCCGCTGGCATGGCGGAGCGGTATTGCCAGCCCGGCCCTGCTCCGCACCAGCGCTCGGGGCCCGCTGGCAGTGTGACTGCCTCGGGTGGACAGACCTGTTCCGAAGCCAACGCCGCAGGCAGTCCTGCCCGGGCAGCGAAGCAGCCCCAATACACCTCGCCCATGCGGGCATCAAAGGCTACCGCAATACCGGTTTCCTCGTGAGGATCCAGAGCATCCATGGCACCCAGCGCCACGGCCTGCAGCGAAGACACCGGCACCACCGGAATGTCCAGCCCCCAGGCAAGACCCTGCACAACACCGGTCGCGATCCTGACACCGGTAAAAGAGCCCGGCCCGCAGGCAAAGGCCAGGGCATCAAGCTCTGCCGGAGCAAGATTCTTCTCCGCCAGAAGCTCCCGCACCATCGGCATCAATAGCCGGGTATGGCCTCTGGGGGCAAGCTCAAAGCGTTCGGAGATTTCGCCATCAACAAGAAGGGCTGCCGAGCAGCCCTCCGATGACGTATCCAGTGCCAACAGTTTCACCGGTGTGAAAACCTCAGGTCAGGATGCCAATTTATTTGAGTTCAGACAGGATCTGGTCGCGAATGCTGTCCAGACTGCCAACGCCCTCGACACGGACGTATTTCGGTGCCGCGGCCGGCTCTTTCGACGCCCAGTCCTGGTAGTAGCCAACCAGCGGTGCAGTCTGGTCGTGGTAGATTTTCAGACGCTTGCGAACCGTCTCTTCCTTGTCGTCCTCACGTTGAACCAGCGGTTCTCCGGTCTGGTCATCCTTACCCTCGACCTTGGGCGGATCGTATTTCACGTGGTAGATACGACCGCTTCCCTCGTGCACCCGGCGACCGGACAGACGGCTGACAATTTCTTCGTCATCCACGGCAATTTCGACCACATAGTCGATGGCAATTCCCTGGTCTTTCAGAGCTTCAGCCTGGGGGATGGTCCGCGGGAAACCGTCGAGCAGGAAACCGTTCTTGCAATCAGGCTGTTGAATACGCTCTTCGATCAGCGCAATGATGATGTCGTCAGACACCAGGCCGCCCGTTGCCATGACTTCCTTTACCTGCTTGCCCAGCTCGGACTCGGCTTTCACCGCCGCACGCAGCATGTCACCGGTGGAGATCTGGGGAATATCAAACCGTTCAGTAATGAACTGGGCCTGAGTTCCCTTGCCTGCGCCCGGCGCGCCTAACATGATGATTCGCATAACGCTGTGCTCCCGTTTTAGTCATTATCATTTGAAAAGCTGTGGCAAAAACCCGTGCCTTTGCGACAGCCTCTCCTGCACGGAACAGGTGTCAGCCGAAATCGGCGAAGGCGCATTATACGAAGTCAGCCACGTCAGAGAAAGTCGACCTCCGTATCATGCACCGGAAGTCCGTATTTGCCAGCGAATAACGACAGGGTGTCAGGATGACAGGGAGTTGGCCAGTGCGTCCAGATCCGGAGCCACACGATCCAGTTCAGTATTCAGTTCTTCCACAACATTGGGCGTCAGTCCCAGGCCTTCCAGCAAAGCGGGCACGTCGTCGGGATTGAATTCATCGCCAATACCGCGGTCCTTCAACAGGGCGTTGGCCAGCTGTACCATCAAAACATAGTTCTCGTGCTCGCCATGGTAACCTGATTGTTGATGCACACCGGCCGCCTTGACCACAGGATCAGGCAGTTGCCATAAACGGTGGAGGATACCGCCGATAGCGCCATGGCCCACCGACAGGATTTCCTGGCCATTGCCCTGCCCGAACACCTGCTGCTCAAGCGAGTGCATGCTGGCTTCAGGATTCGCTTCGCGAAGCTCATTGAGCTCATCAAATTCGGCCGGGAACAGATGCCCGACCAGCAACAGGCCAAAGTTGTGCAACAGGCCGCAGAGATAGCCCAGCCCCTTTTCGGCGCCACATCGCGGCGCAATGATCTGGCAAAGGAACGCGCAGTACAGGGAGTGGCGCCAGAAATTGTCCATGCCCAGAATGCCGTGACGGGGTACTTCAAAGGCACGAACGGAAGCAATGCCCAGGGCGATGTGGGCCACACGATCGAAGCCCAGCACACGGGTGACCGCCTCCTGCACCGAATTGATCTGGCCCGGATAGTTGAACAGCGCAGACCGGGCGTAACGCATGATCTGGGCCGTGAGACTGGGATCAAACTCGATCAGCTCTGCCAGCTCACGAGCCGTCGCATCGGTGTTGGCAGTCAGTCGCAAAATACGCAGCGCCAGGGCCGGCATGGGGGGCAGACGGTAAAGTTTCTGTAGCTTGTCGGCCACTTCCTCGAGCGTCAGTGCCTCGCGGTTGCCGTTACCCGGCCCCCGGATAACCAGATGGCCCTCCCTGGCACCGGCCAGGGCCAGACGGAAGGATCGGCCATCCATTTCTAGCAGCGAATGATCAGTGCCACTGGAAAACACGACCTGATCCGCCAGCATCACATCCTCGTCCACGATAACGGGCAGCTCGTAAGCCTGTCCGATGGGCGGGGTGAAGCCGGGATCACAGTCACTGAACAGGCGCATGGTCTGCCGTGCGGTCAGCGGCTGAAGACGGCGACCGGTCAGCTGGTGAACGGCATCCGGGTCCAGGGAACTGTCGAACTTGTGCACGGCCATCACGACACCGGTAATGTCGATCAGCAGAGTGGCCTGTACAAAGCTGTCCTGAGACATCCCCGAGGCAATCACTGCCGCATCCAGGCTGGTGACCTGATCTATCGGCAACTCCCGATAAGTGATGCCCTTGCGGGCGAGAAAACGTTCCAATCGTGCAGCCAGAGCCACAGCTTACTCCCTTTGTTCTTGGTCGGTGGCCAGACTACCCGGCCTTGTCCCGGCACTTTTTTCTATTCTGCTGCAAGGTCAGCCAGTATTCCGCATGCCCGCAGCGATACCTGCCATGGTGACTTTCAGTGCTCTTTCCACCAGTTCCGGCACCTCGCCCTTGCCTTCACTTTCCCGGTCCCGCCGTAGCAATTCGGCCTGAAGGTAGTGCAGCGGATCCGTGTATGGGTTACGCACCCTCATCGAATGC
This sequence comes from Marinobacter sp. UBA2498, assembly GCF_002341575.1. Taxonomy (NCBI): domain Bacteria; kingdom Pseudomonadati; phylum Pseudomonadota; class Gammaproteobacteria; order Pseudomonadales; family Marinobacteraceae; genus Marinobacter; species Marinobacter sp. UBA2498. The sequence continues at coordinate 31,684 of NZ_DDOI01000062.1, forward strand.
GCAAAGACGGGCTCTCCCTCCAGCAGATCCGTTTGCTCCTTGAGTTCCAGAAGTCGCTCGATACAACCCTGGAGGCGCACGCGAAGACTCTCCCCAAGGGCTTTCAACCGATCATCGTCCAGCAGCGTCTGCTCATAATAGCTGGCGATGCGCAGGTCTGCCTTGGCCAGCACCATTTCCAGCATATCCACATAGGTGCGGAAGAACGGCCAGCCCTGCATCATCTCACGCAATACTGGGAGCCGGTGGTCCCGGGCCGCCTCTTCAAGCGCCACGTCACTGCCCAGCCAACTGGGCAGCATCAGCCGCATCTGGGTCCAGGCAAATATCCACGGTATGGCCCGAAGGCTTTCCACGCCGCCGGTGGCCTTCCTCCGGGCCGGGCGACTTCCGAGTGCCAGTTTCCCCAGGGCCTGTTCCGGCGTGACCTGGCGGAAATAGGGCACGAAGTCGGGATTTTCCCGGACCACATCGCGGTAGGCTTTCAAGGACCGCTCGGTAAGCCAGTCCATGGTTTCACGCCAGCTGTCTTCGGGCTGTGGTGGCGGGGCCAGGGTAGCTTCGATAACCGCCGTGGTGTAGAGCGTCAGGCTCTGAACCGCCAGCCTCGGCAAACCGAACTTGAAGCGGATCATTTCGCCCTGCTCGGTAATCCGGAAACTGCCGTTTACCGAGCCCGGCGGCTGGGACAGTATCGCCCGGTTGGCAGGTCCGCCGCCACGGCCAACGGTACCGCCACGGCCGTGGAACAGGGTCAGATGCACGCCATACTGGCGGGCAACGTGGGTAAGTTTCTCCTGGGCCTGGTACTGGGCCCAGGCCGCCATCAGCTGGCCGGCATCCTTGGAGGAATCCGAATAGCCGATCATCACTTCCTGCCTGCCCTGGCAATACTCCCGATACCACTCAACCTCGTACAGCGCAGACATGCTGTCTGGAGCACCACGCAGGTCATCCAGGGTCTCAAACAGGGGCACGACCCGCATCGGAAACTTCATTCCGGATTCCCTGAGCAGCAAAATCACGCTCAATACATCAGAGGGCTTGCTGGCCATGGAGATAACATAGGACCCGAGGGCTTCCGGCGTTTGCTGCGCCACCACTTCACAGGTTGCCAGCACCTCGCCGACCGATTCGGAGGGCTCCCAAGTTCGGGGGACCAGTGGGCGCCGGCCCTGAAGTTCCTTCACCAGGAATGCCTGGCGCTCCTGTTCTGACCAGGACAGATAATCCCCCAGGCCAAGATAATCGACCATTTCGGCAACCGCCTCCGCGTGGCGGCTGGCCTCCTGGCGGATGTCCAGACGAATCAAAGGCAGGCCAAAAGTATGCGCCCGGCGGATGGTATCCAGCAGCGGACCATTGGCGATGTCCTCGAGTCCGCACTCAACCAGGGATCGGTAACAGAGCTCCAGGGGACCGGTGAAATCCTCGTTCTCAAAGAGAATACCGTTGGCATCCGCGGTCTCGCCGTTGACGCTCGCCTCTGCCCAGTCCCGGGTTCTGATCAGCCGCTCACGGAGTTCGGCGAGCACATGGCGGTAGGGTTCCCGGGAATCACCAACAACGGCCTTGAGCTCGTCGCTGGCCTGCCACATGGACAGTTCGGCCCGCAGCGCCTGAATATCACGAAGATAGAGATCCGCTGCCATCCAGCGGCCAAGCAGGAAGACCCGGCGGGTCACCTTGTGGGTGACATTCGGATTGCCATCACGATCACCGCCCATCCAGGATGCAATGCGGATGGGGGATGCCTGCAGGGGAAGGCCCTTTCCGGTCGCGTCTTCCAGCGACGTATCCAGGCTCCTCAGAAACTGTGGCAGGGCCTGCCACAGACTGTTTTCAATAACCGCAAAGCCCCATTTGGCCTCATCCACTGCGGTTGGTCGCTCCTGACGAATCTCGTCGGTGTGCCAGGCTTCGGTAACCAGTTGAGACAGGCGATTGACGATTTCCTCCCGTTCAGCAGGCATGAGGTCGTCATGGTCCAGACGCGCCAGGCAGTCCGACATCTCGTCGTATTTCATAATAAGGGTGCGACGCGCCACCTCGGTGGGGTGGGCCGTCAGCACAAACTCGATTCGTAGATCCGCCACCCTCTGATGCAGTTCCTCCGGCGTGACATCACCTTGCTTGAGCCGCTCAAACACCTCCCCGAGCGATTCGACCATCAGATCAGACTGGTGCCCGCGTTTCCGACGAATACCATGGTACTGCTCGGCAAGGTTGGCCAGGTTCAGGAACTGGTTGAAGGCACGGGTCACCGGAAGCAGCTCATCATCGCTCAACTTGCGCAGCAGATTGACAAGTCGCTGGCCGGACCCGCTTTCCTGGCGACGGTCGGACTTGGCAGCCGCCCGGATTTCCTCAATCAGCTCGTAGCATTCCTGTCCGGGATATCGCCGTATGCTCTGGCCCAGAAGTTCACCCAGCATTCGTACGTTTTCTCGGAGTTCGGGATGTAGCTCAGTCACATTGACGTCCTTTTGAATTGACGGAGGCGAAGTAAACTTACGATACTAAGGAACAGTCGAGAAAGTCTATTGGCGATTCAAGCCTGTAGCTGCAAGGAGTTATCATGAAGGTCACTGATTTGCCCAAACACTGGGAACAGCAAAAAGAGCCCGTGGAGCGCACCCACGATTATAACCTGCGCCTGCCGCTGGAAGATGCCGCACGCGTGGCCGCACTGGCGGAACTTTACCCGGACCGCAGTGAAAGCGATATTCTGAACGACATGATTGGTGCAGCTCTGGACGATCTGGTACGCCAGAGCCCACTGAAGGACAAGCTGGAAGGGAAAGACAAGTAAATAGCGGCGGGCAGCTTTCGCTGCCCGTGTCGTCAGGCGACTGATTCCAGTTGACGGGCCTTGAGGCGCTGGATGTGCTTCTGGCTCAGGCTGACAAACTTGGGAGTCAGGCCCTGATCTTCGTAGATCTCGAAGCCATCCTCGTCGTACGCCACCACTTTGGTGCCCTGAACATACGGAAAGCTGGTCTCCATTTCGTCCAGTGCTGCAGAAATCAGATCCCGCATCAGATCCTGAGGTGACTTCATCGGATAGAGCGCTGCGAGTTTCTCGAGACGCTTGTGATGCTGGTCAGACAACGCCATGAAGTAGGCGTCTCGGGTAAGCCGACCACGTGCATGCTTGTCCCAGTAGTTGACCAGATCTTTGATTTTCATGGTGCCTTCACTCCTGCATCTTATTGATGGCGCACGGCGCACGAAAACTGTGCATCCGTTTCCGGAAGTGTAGACGAAGCCGTCGGTCCGGGGGCGAGAAAATTGGTAACGGATTGTACTTACCGATCCGCCATTTTCAGTGCTCGTT
>NZ_DDOI01000062.1:35078-36997 GCF_002341575.1 Marinobacter sp. UBA2498
GCCATTTTCAGTGCTCGTTCTCTCCCCGCTCCACGCCTTTCACCGCCTGCCACACGGCATCCAGCGCCTCCAGAGATTCTTCGTCCATATCGCGGCCCTCCCGTTCCAGCACACGTTCAATCGCCCGGAACCGGGCGTCGAATTTATGGTTGGTTCGATTGAGTGCCTGCTCAGGGTTAACCTTCATGAACCGTGCTAGGTTCACACAGACGAACAGGAGATCGCCGAGCTCATCTTCAACGGCATCGGGATCACCGGCGCCCGTCTGTGCGGCTTCCCACGCCTCCTTGAGCTCGTCGATTTCCTCGTGAAGTTTGTCGAAAACCGGGCCAACATTTGGCCAGTCGAAACCGTGCCTGGCTGCCCGTTTCTGGAGCTTCTCGGCCCGAGCCATTGCAGGCAGGGTCCGGGCAATGCCGTCAAGCCGACTTACTGGGGCGCTGGCTTCCGGTGCCGGCTTCATTGCCCGCTCCTCGGCCTTGATGCGCTCCCAGCTTTCCTTGATCCAGGCCTCATCCGGCCGATTATCCGGATCAATGCTGCTTTCCAGGGTCCCTTCCGGAAAAACGTGTGGATGCCGCCTTACCAGTTTGCGCACCAGATGATCGACCACACCGTCAAAATCGAAATGGCCATCTTCCCGACCAAGCTGGGTGTAGAAAATGACCTGGAACAGCAGGTCCCCCAGCTCGTCTTTCAGATGCGGGTAATCCTCTCGCTCAATGGCATCGGCGACTTCGTAGGCCTCCTCCAGCGTGTGCGGCACGATGGTCCTGTAGGATTGCCTGGTATCCCATGGACAGCCCGTCTCCGGATCCCGAAGCCTGGCCATCAGGGTTTTCAGATCCTCGATGGTATAGCTCATCCGCGTTTACGCCTTACATCAATGATATTGGGCAGGTTGCGAATCTGCGCCAGCAACCGCGCCAACTGCTCCAGACTGGAAATTTCCACCGTCACGGTCATGGTAGCCGTGTTCTCGTCCTTGTTGCTCAGGGTATTCAGTGACAGCACATCACTCTTGGAGGCCGACAACACCTGGGTAATATCTCTCAGCAGCCCGGATCGGTCATAGGCTTCAATTTCAATGTCGACAGGATAAACAGCAGCCTGCCGGCCACCCCAGCTGACCTCAATAATCCGGTTGGGCTCGAACTCACGCAGATTCAGGAACGTCAGGCAGTCCTGGCGATGGACCGTAACCCCACGGCCAACCGTGATGTAGCCACCGATCGCGTCTCCGGGCAGCGGCTTGCAACATTTCGCCACCTGGGTCTTGAGCTTGCCGACGCCCAGGATCTGGATGTCTGATTCCGTATCGTAGGGCTTGCGGCGCTGGGCGCTGAGTTTCAGATCCAGTTGTTCGGACTTGGGCTCCAGCATCTGCTGGGCCACATTGGCGACATGCGTGGGGCGAAGGTCACCGGCTCCGGTGGCTGCAAACATGTCCTCCGCACTTTGGTAATTAACCTTCCTGGCAAGCTCACCAAGATCTACATCGTACAGGGACAGACGCCTGAACTCGTCCTCGAGAATGGCACGACCGTCAACGATATTGCGACCACGATCCTGCTGTTTGAACCAGTGGGTTACCTTGGCGCGTGCCCTGGAAGTCTGAATGTAACCAAGGCTCGGGTTCAGCCAGTCGCGGCTTGGGGCCGGGTTGTTGGAGGTCAGGATAAACACCTGATCGCCGGTTTTCAGTGGATAGGTCAGCGGAACGATTCGGCTGTTCACCCGCGCACCGCGGCAGGCGTGACCGATCTCCGTGTGAACCCGGTAGGCGAAATCCACCGGCGTTGCCCCCTGGGGCAGATCCACCACGTGGCCCTCGGGTGTGAATACATACACCCGATCCGATGCGACATCGGATTTGAGGTGGTCGGCCAGCCCGGACAGGTCGCCCAGCTCCTCCTGCC
>NZ_DDOI01000062.1:37078-41762 GCF_002341575.1 Marinobacter sp. UBA2498
CCAGCTCCTCCTGCCACTCCAGAACCTGGCGCAGCCAGTTGATCTTGGCATCGTAGCCGGTCGACTTGTTGCCTTTGTCCATGCCCTTGTACAACCAGTGGGCACAAACGCCCAGTTCCGCCTCCTCATGCATCGTGTGGGTTCGGATCTGCACTTCCATGACCTTGCCCTCGGGCCCGATCACGGCGGTATGCAGGGACTGGTAACCGTTTTCCTTCGGGTTGGCAATGTAATCGTCGAACTCGTTGGGGATGTGGCGCCACAGCGTGTGGACAATACCCAGTGCGGCGTAACAGTCGCGAACCTCCGGAACCAGGATACGCACGGCGCGAACATCGTAAACCTGGGAAAAGTCGATGCCCTTGCGGCGCATTTTTCGCCAGATGCTGTAGATGTGCTTGGCACGTCCGGACAGCTCGCCCTCAATGCCATAGGCTTTCAGTTCGGTCTGCAGGGTTTCAATCACCCGCTTGATGTAACCGTCGCGATCCAGGCGCTTTTCGTCCAGCAGTTTGGCGATCTTTTTGTAGGCGGAACCATGCAGGTACCGGAAAGAAAGATCTTCCAGCTCCCACTTGATGTGACCAATGCCAAGCCGGTGTGCCAGGGGTGCGTAGATATCAAACACTTCCCGGGCGACGCGCATTCGCTTTTCTTCTGGAGCATCCTTTACCGCCCGAATGGCGCAGGTACGCTCCGCCAGCTTGATCAGGGCAACCCGGACATCGTCAATCATGGTGACGAGCATCTTGCGGACGTTGTCCAGTTGGCCTTCGCTCTGGCCCAGAACGTTACCCTTCAGCGGGTGGTGGATGGACGAAATGGCCGCCATCTGCTGCACGCCGTTGATCAGGCCCGCCACCTCATCGCCAAATTCCTTGCGGATTGTCTCCAGGGGAACGCGCTCTTCACGCACGGCGCGATAAAGGATCGCCGCCACCAGGCTGGCCTGATCCAGGTGCAGCTCCGCCAGAACCTGGGCCATCTCAATGCCAATCCGGAAGCTGCTGGAACCAGGTGCCCACTGGCGATCCTGCCGGAAAGCCTGAAGATCGATTTCCGCTGCCTTTTCGCAGGCCAACCGGAACTGGTCAGCGTCGTCCAGGTGCGTTTGCGAGGCTATCTGGTTTACCCAGCCCTCGATATCCACCTGGCCGTCGCCGGTCATTGCGTAATCTTCGCGAACTTTTACCATATCAGTCTTGTTATTCCTGATGGTTGCCGCAGCCATCCCTGACTGCCCACCGCATCTTCAGTCGGAATCCCGTTCGAACAACGCGATGGATTCCACGTGAGTGGTGTGGGGAAACATGTCCATCACACCTGCGCGCACCAGGCGATAGCCATTGCGCACCATAACGCCTGCGTCCCGCGCGAGTGTTGCCGGGTTACAGGAGACATAGACTATCTTCCGGGTACCGAAGGCGGTCAGGTACTTGCAGATTTCCTCAGCGCCGGAGCGGGGCGGATCAATCAGGATCTTGTCGAATCCTTCCTTCGCCCAACTCTGGCCAGTGAAATCGCCGTGCAGATCGGCACCGTGAAAAGCGACATTGTTCAGGCCATTTAGTTCCGCGTTTTCCCGACCGCGGACAACCATGGTCTCGTCACCCTCCACGCCGACAACCTGTCCGCCACTTCGGGCCAGGGGCAGCGTAAAGTTCCCCAGACCACAGAAGAGATCCAGGACACGCTCACCCGGCTGGATATCCAGCCATTCCACAGCCCTGTGTACCATCGCACGGTTAATACCTGCATTGACCTGGGTAAAGTCCATGGGATGAAATTTCATGGTCAGGTCGAATTCTTCCAGCCTGTAGCTCAGTCGCTCATCATCCCGGCCAGAGGACTCGGGCCAGATCCGATGAACGGTATCGGGCCCTTTTGGCTGCAGGTAGATATGCAAATCGTGAGCCTGGCCGAAGGCAATGAGCTTCTCCCGGTCACCAGTGGACAGGTCATCCATATTGCGGAACACCATTACCGCCACATCATCGCCACAGGCAACTTCCACCTGGGCGATTCGGCTGTAGGCGTCCAGATCGTGCAGCATATTTCGAAGGGGCAGTATGCGGTCGCCAATGCGGGGATCCAGCACCACACAACGGTCGATGTCGGTCAGGAAACTGTTGCGTTTCTCCCGAAACCCCACCAGGACAGACTCCCGGGCCTTGACGTAACGAACCCCGAGGCGCGCCTTGCGGCGATAGCCGAGGCTCTCTTCCGAGCGCAGTGGCTCAATCCACTCCTCGGGTTCGATGCCCCCGAAATGGGCAAAATGCTCCCGCAGGGTATTCTCCTTGAACGCGATCTGCGCATCGCCACTCATATGCTGCAGGCTACAGCCGCCACACAGGTCGGCAAACTCGCAGGGTGGCGTCTGACGATCCGGCGCGGCTTCCAGAACCTCTTCGGTGCGCAGTTCGTCGAACTTGCTTCGACTGGACACCACTTTCGCCATCACGGTTTCGCCCGGAAGGGCGCCATCGACAAACTGGGTCTTGCCATCCTGACGGGCGATACCCCGGCCGTCATGGCTCAGGGTCTCAATCTCACAGCGCACGGGCTCTTTTGGAAGAACCTTCCTGCGTCGTCTGCTCATACTCGGGTCTCTTGGTGGAATCGTGTTCAGGCGCCGGGAAATACACCGGTGGATAGATAGCGGTCGCCGCGGTCACAGATAATGGCCACGATGATGGCGTTTTCAACCTGCTGCGAGAGCTTGAGCGCGGCCGCGATCGAACCGCCGGAGGAGACGCCACAGAAAATGCCTTCCTCGGAAGCCAGGGCCCGCATGGTGTTTTCGGCCTCTTCCTGGCCAACATCCAACACCTCGTCCACCCGTGCGGCATCGTAGATTTTCGGCAGGTAGGCTTCGGGCCATCGACGTATCCCGGGTATGGACGCACCTTCTTTGGGCTGAAGCCCGATAATGCGAATATCCGGGTTGCGCTCCTTGAGGTAACGGGACACGCCCATGATGGTGCCAGTAGTGCCCATGGAGCTGACAAAATGGGTGACACGCCCCCCGGTCTGCTCCCAGATCTCGGGACCGGTCGTGCGGTAGTGCGCCAGAGGGTTGTCCTGGTTGCTGAACTGATCCAGCACCCTGCCCTTGCCCTCCGCCTGCATCTTGAGGGCCAGGTCACGGGCAGTTTCCATCCCCTCTTCCCTGGTGACCGTGACAATCTCCGCACCATAGGCGCGCATGGATGCCCGACGCTCCTCACTCATGTTCGCGGGCATGATCAGCACCATCCGGTACCCCTTGATGGCAGCCGCCATGGCCAGGGCAATGCCGGTGTTGCCACTGGTCGCCTCGATCAGGGTATCGCCCGGCTTGATGTCGCCCCGACGCTCCGCCTCCTGGATCATGCTGATAGCCGGGCGGTCCTTCACCGAGCCGGCGGGGTTATTCCCTTCCAGCTTGGCCAGAATCACGTTACTCGTCTCACCGGGGAGACGCTGCAGGCGAACCAGAGGGGTGTGCCCGACATAATCTTCAATGGTGGGAAAATGCATATGATAACCCTGTGGTACACTTTTGGCTTCGCATGATACGCGTTATCGCCCCGGTCTCCCAATACAGCTTCTCGCTATATCCATGACCGGCGGCTATATCCGACACGGGATTTTCCGGTACCGTCGGGACTGATACCACAGTTATCCCGTTCCGGATCAGCTATTCTTAACACGGACGTTTTCCGCTCTGCGGCGCGGACAAAAGCAATAATTCAGGAACACGGTATGCGACGTTGGGGCATTCGCAAGAAAGTTTTAGTGGTGACGCTGGTTCCCACCCTGCTGACCACCCTGATGCTGGGGCTGTTCTTCACCTACAGCTGGGTCAACAATATCGAAAGTCTGCTGAAGGACCGGGGCGAGTCACTCTCCCGTCAGCTCGCGGCCGGTTCCGAGTACGGCCTTTTCACTGCCAACCGAAGTCTCCTCAGCAGCCTCTCCAATGCCCTCCTGGAAGAGCAGGACGTGCGTTCCATCACCTTCTTTGGCAGTGACGGCTCCCGCCTGCTCCACACCGGGCCCGGAAGCTCGGAGACCGTGCAGTCCGACGAACTCACCGCCGAGCACGCCACCCGGATATCCCGAAAAAACAGCACCCGGTTTATCACCCCCGTGTTTCTGCAGGATCTGATGATCGAGAGCATGCTCGACCCGGATGCCCGCCAGTCCATGTCGAATCTGCGGGAGCCTCTGGGCTGGGTGGTTGTGGAAATGTCCCATATCCGCACCGAAAAAGAGACGTACAAGGCCCTGCTTATTTCCCTGCTGCTCATTCTCGGGGGCGTCATTCTCAGCATGGCCATTGCCCTGCGACTGAGCCGTGCGTTCACCAACCCGGTATTCGAACTGAACGAGGCCGTTGCCAAACTCAAGGAAGGCAAGCTGGATACCCGGGTCTACACCGGCGCCGGGCCGGAGTTCGAACAGCTGGAATCCGGCCTCAATGCCATGGCCGAAGAGCTGAGCAAGGCCCAGGCGGAAATGCAGCAGAACATCGACCAGGCCACCGAAGATCTGCGGGAAACCCTGGAAACCATCGAAATCCAGAACATCGAGCTGGATTTCGCCCGGAAGGAAGCGCTGGAAGCGAGCCGGATAAAGTCAGAGTTCCTGGCCAACATGTCACACGAGATCCGCACCCCGCTGAACGGCATCATCGGCT
>NZ_DDOI01000104.1:0-442 GCF_002341575.1 Marinobacter sp. UBA2498
ACTGTATAAATAAACAGTATTGGCAGGGAGCCGGGACGCATGAAGGGAAAACAACCTCGCTTACGGGACCAGGTTCATGCGGTTATCCGCGTGAATCATTACAGCATCCGTACCGAAAAAACCTACTGGTACTGGATCCGTTACTTCATTCGTTTTCAGCAAATGAAGCACCCTCGCGATATGGGGCCCCGCGAAGTCAATGAGTTTCTGACCTGGCTCGCTGTCCATCGTAATGTCGCGGCAGCCACTCAGGCGCAGGCCCTGAATGCTCTCGTTTTTCTCTACGACAAGGTGCTGGATAAGCCGCTCGGTGAGATTGGGGAAGTTATTCGCTCAAAGAAACCCCGGAAATTACCCGTGGTTTTGACGCACGAGGAAGCCATGCAGATTATCGACCGGCTTGGTAAAACCGACAGGCTGATTGCTTCCCTGCTCTATGGTT
>NZ_DDOI01000104.1:460-9380 GCF_002341575.1 Marinobacter sp. UBA2498
TCAAGGACCTGGATTTTCAGCAGCAGGTGTTAACGGTGCGGGATGGTAAAGGCGCCAAAGACCGGACGACCCTTCTTCCCACAACGCTCCTTGGGCCGTTGCACGATCATGTTGACGCCATCCGCAAGGCCTGGAGACGGCGAGATGAGGAATTCCTGCATCCGGTAAGCCTTCCGTTTGCTCTCGCCCGCAAATACCCCAATGCCGGGAAATCGCTGGAATGGCAGTGGATGTTCCCCTCCCCCACGCTCAGCACGGATAATCTTGGTAATGTCGCTCGCCATCATCGCCATATATCCTCTGTACAGCGGGCTGTGCGCGCGGCTGCACAAGAAGCCGGCATTGGTAAGCGCGCTGGCTGCCACACCTTTCGACATACCTTTGCCACGGAACTCCTGAAGAGGGGAACCGACATCCGCACGGTTCAGGATTTACTGGGCCATGCGGATCTGCGAACCACCCAAATTTATACCCACGTCCTCGGACAAGGTTTCGCAGGGGTGCGCAGTCCGCTCGGCTAGCGGTCAGTAAGCCCTCACCACTCCAACTGAGCCCCGGTCTGGTATTCAATCACCCGCGTTTCAAAGAAGTTCTTTTCCTTGCGCAGGGTGGCCTGCTCGTCTAACCAGGGCGAGACGTTTTTTGCGCCCGGAAACGGCTCTTCCAGGCCGACGGTGCGGGCACGGCGGTTGGCCACAAAGCGGAATTGTTCGCTGTGATACTCAGCCGAATAACCGAGAATCGGGTCCCGCAGGATGTAATCTGCATAGGCCTTCTCGGCGGCTTCGGATTCGTCCCACATCTCGCGCACGGCCTTCGGATCGAAGGTGATGTTCTCCTCCTCCACGATCTGGTTCACCACCTTCAAGCCAAAGGAGAAGTGCATGGCCTCGTCCCTCAGGATGTATTGCAGTTGCTCGCCGGTGCCGCGCATCAGACCCCGGCGCTGCAGGGCGAAGATGGGGCTGAAGCCGTTGTAGAACCAGGTGCCTTCGAACACGGCCGCGAAGAACAGGTAGGACATGATGAATTCCTGCAGGTCGTCCTTGTTACGCAGGTTCATGTCCGGGCGCATGGCCGCATCCAGCCGGCGGTTGGCGATCTGGATCTTGCCGTTGATGGCGGGCACAACACGATAACGGTTGTAGATCTCGCTCTGGTCCAGGTTCAGGGTTTCGATGCAGTGCTGGTAGGCCCAGGTGTGCATGGCTTCCTCGTAGACCTGGCGGGCCTGGTAGATCTGCAGTTCCGGCGCGCTCATCTTCTCCATCACCGCCAGGCCGATGTTGCGCATGGCGAGGATGTCGGAAGTGGTGAGGTAGGCCAACACGTTCTCGTACACATGTTTTTCCGGCGCGGTCAGCCGGTGGTGGTAGTCGTGAACGTCCTGGGCCATGTTCACGTCCAGGGGGGTCCAGTGGTTTTTGTTGGCGTTCATGAAGTACTCCCAGGCCCAGGGGTACTTGAACGGTGCCAGCTGGTTGATGTCGGTTTCGCCGTTGATGACGCGTTTGTCGTCCACGTTCACCGGTGCCGGGGCGCCGGGAGGCGCCGCTTTGGATTCCGTTTTTGGTTCGTCGTCCCAATCAAGCATGGTTTTGCCTCGAAATCGTTAAGTGAGCAGTTACTGACAGGCTTCGCAGTCCGGATCGTCGATGCTGCACACCTGGGGTTGGGGCGCGGCAACCGGAGCGGTTTTTTCAGCACCGGTGGCACCCAGGGAGCGAAGGTAATAGGTGGTTTTCAGGCCACGTTCCCAGGCCAGCTGGTACAGGGCATCCAGCTTTTTGCCGCTGGGCTCGGCCATGTACAGGTTCAGGCTCTGGGCCTGGTCCAGCCATTTCTGGCGCCGGGCCGCGGCCTCCACCAGCCACCTTGCGTCGATCTCAAAGGCAGTGGCGTATCGCGCTTTCAGTTCGTTCGGGATGCGGTCGATTTGCTGCACGCTGCCGTCGAAGTATTTGAGGTCGTTCACCATCACGTTGTCCCACAGTCCTTCGGCCTTGAGGTCCCGGACCAGAGAGGGATTCACCACGGTGAACTCGCCGGAGAGGTTCGATTTCACGAACAGGTTCTGGTACGCCGGCTCGATGGACTGGGACACACCCACGATGTTGGAAATCGTGGCAGTCGGAGCGATCGCCATCACGTTGCTGTTGCGCATGCCGTTTTTTGCGATCAGTTCGCGTACGGGAGACCAGTCCAGCCGGGCGTTGGTGTTCACAGACAGGTCCCCTTCCCGGCGGTTCTCTTTGAGCAGGTTGATGGAGTCGATGGGCAGGATGCCCTGCTGCCAGAGTGAACCCTCATAGCTCTCATAGGCACCTCGCTCACCCGCCAGCGAAGCTGAGGCGCGGATGGCGAAGTAGCTGAGTTGCTCCATGGCAACGTCAGCGAACTCAACCGCTTCCGGGCTGGAATACGGCAGGCCCAGTTGATAGAGCGCGTCCTGGAAGCCCATGAGGCCGAGGCCAACCGGGCGATGCTTGAGGTTGGAATTGCGGGCCTGGGGCACGGCGTAGTAGTTGATGTCGATAACGTTATCGAGCATGCGCACGGCGGTGTTTACCGTCTGTTCCAGGCGCTGCACGTCCAGCTCGCCGTTGGCAATATGGGCCGCCAGGTTCACGGAACCGAGGTTGCATACGGCGATCTCGTCGGCACTGGTATTCAGGGTGATTTCTGTGCACAGGTTAGAGCTGTGCACCACGCCCCGGTGCTGTTGGGGAGAACGCAGGTTGCAAGGGTCCTTGAAGGTAATCCAGGGGTGGCCGGTTTCAAACAGCACGGTGAGCATCTTGCGCCAGAGCTGCTTGGCCGGGATTTTCTTGAACAGCTTGATTTTTCCCTGCTCTGCCAGGGCTTCGTAATGCTCGTAGCGTTCACGGAAGGCGTTGCCGTACAGGTCGTGCAGATCCGGCGCATCGCTGGGAGAGAAAAGGGTCCAGTCACGGTCTTCGCGCATGCGCTCGATCAGCAGATCGGGCACCCAGTTGGCTGTATTCATGTCGTGGGTTCGGCGGCGTTCGTCGCCGGTATTCTTACGCAGTTCCAGGAATTCCTCGATGTCCAGATGCCAGCTTTCCAGGTAGGCACACACCGCGCCCTTGCGTTTGCCGCCCTGGTTCACCGCCACGGCGGTGTCGTTGACGACTTTCAGGAAGGGCACCACGCCCTGGCTCTGGCCGTTGGTTCCTTTGATGTGGGAGCCCAGCGCACGGACTGGCGTCCAGTCGTTACCCAGACCGCCCGCCCATTTCGACAGCATGGCGTTATCGCGGATGGCGCCGTAGATGTCTTCAAGATCGTCGCCCACCGTCGTCAGGTAACAGGACGACAGCTGAGAATGGCGGGTACCGCTGTTGAACAGCGTGGGTGTGGACGCCATGTAATCGAACGACGACAACAGGTTGTAGAACTCGATGGCCCGGGCATTCGGGTCGTCTTCGCGCAGGGCCAGGCCCATGGCAACGCGCATGAAAAATACCTGAGGCAATTCCAGGCGGGCCTTGTTCCAGTGCAGGAAGTAACGGTCGTACAGGGTTTGCAGACCGAGGAAGCCGAACTGCAGATCCCGTTCCGGCTGAAGGGCTGCACCCAGGCGCTCCAGATCAAAGGCGGCCAGCGCGTCATCCAGCAATTCGTACCGGATTCCCGCCTCGACAAAGGCGCTCAGTGCCTGTGGATAAATCTCAGCCAATGGCAGACTGATGGGCAGGCCCAGGGCGGCGGCATTCTCCAAACGCAGCTGTTCCAGCAGAAGACGGGCGGTGACCGCACTGTAATCCGGCTCCCGCTCAATCCGGCTGCGGGCCGTCATGATCAAGGCCGACAGCACGTCTTCCTCGGCAATGCCGTCGTACAGGTTGGTCAGGGCATCGTCCACCAGGGAATCACCGTCGATGCCCTCCAACCCTGTGGCGGCCTGTTCCACCTGCAGTTTCATCAGGCCCAGGTCCAGCGGAGCAATCTCGCCACTGGTCTTTTTCACCGTCAGATGGGGGTGCGCCTCAACCGGCGCATGGCGGGCGCGCTCGCGGGCATGCTCTTCCCGATACAGGACGTAGGCGCGGGCCACCTTCTGTTCTTCGGCCCGCATCAGGGCCAGTTCCACCTGATCCTGGATGTCTTCGATATGTACCTTGCCACCAGCCTTCAGGCGACGGCCAATCGCCTGGATAACCTGGTCGGTCACCCGGTGTACCGCGTCATTGATACGCGCGGAACCGGCGGCGGTGTCGCCCTCAACTGCGAGGAAGGCTTTGGTTACGGCGATGCTGATCTTCGAGGGGTCGAAGCCGACAAGCGTGCCGTTGCGCTTGATGACCTGAAGGGATTCGGTGTCCGTGTGCGAGGTTGGCCGGGGTTCGGCCAGGGCTGAGGCAGACATGCAGTGTTCTCCTGAATACGCGTTGAGTTCCTTTCACCATCGCGTACGCAGGGGCACACCTCGCCATGGGAATGGCTGGGCATAACCGGTCTGCTCACCCTGGGTCGCGAAGGTGCAGTTGGGAGCCGTAAGGCTCCTTCATCCCTGGCAGGTCTTCGGACTCAGGGGCGTGAATCGATAGATTCGGCCTCGTGTGGCGACTTCCCGGCTTTCGCCAGTGTCTTGATGCCACGCTTGTTCCCCAATACCGCTGCGCGTCAGTTCCGGAGTCTCACCGGATTCCCGATACCAGAATGGCTGAGATGATCACACGTTGACCGAGTTGGTTACGCACTGATCACTACATCTGGTATTTGACCAAGGATAGAAACACTATATACACGATATTCGGAAGGGACAACCTGAAGCAATAAAAAAGGCCCCGGAGAGGGGGCCAAACACGTGACAGTCTCAACTTAGCCAATCAGTGGCTGATCATCCAGGGCCGCATGGAGGGAAACATCTTCTTCCCGTCAGCGGTGTAGAACAGCATGGACTTTCCGGGTTTCGGAGAGCCACAGCCGCAGGCGCGACTGTGCTCCTTATCATTCGCCCTTCGGTCTGCGGTGGAAAACACCGGCTCATGCCGGGACCGCTCGTTCCGGTCCTCGGCCGCCCTTTTGGCCGGGTCCATGGCGGCAATGTGGGATGGCAATACGATCACCCGCGGCGACATGGCCTTGCAGGTGGGGCATTGCGCCGGCTTGGCCGCATCCTCCATGGTGGCCAGTGTGTGAAAGAGGCCATGTTCACGGCACTTGTAGTCATACACGGGCATGGCGATTACTCCTTATCTTTCGACAGCGGTACGTCCATGCCCCCGCTGACTTTCTTCTGCGGACCCTCAGCGGACGGGTTAATGTCGAAGTCGAAGATGCCCGTCGGCAACCAGAGCGTGGCGCAGGCGTTCGGGATATCCACCACGCCGCTGATGTGGCCTTCCACCGGAGCACAACCCAGAATCGCGTAGGCCTGAGCCTTGGTGTAACCGAACTTGGTCATGTATTCGATGGCGTTAAGACACGCCTGGCGATAAGCCACATGCACGTCCAGGTAATGCTGGCCGCCGTCCTCGTCTACGGAGATGCCTTCGAAGATCACATAGTCGTCGTAACGGGGCTTGATCGGGCTGGGCTTGAATACCGGATTCTTGATGCCGTACTTCTTCACGCCGTCCTTGATCAGGTTTACCCGCAGGTGAATCCAGCCGGCCATTTCGATGGCGCCACAGAACGTGATTTCACCGTCGCCCTGGCTGAAGTGAAGGTCGCCTACGGAGAGGCCGGCACCGTCCACGTACACCGGGAAATACACCTTGGAGCCACGGGACAGATCCTTGATGTCACAGTTGCCACCGTGTTCCCGTGGCGGCACGGTACGGGCGGCTTCGTCGCCGGCAGCCTTGGCCGCGTCACCGGTCATCTGGCCCATGTGGGCGGTCTCACCATTGGGCAGTGTTGCCAATTCCGGCACACGCTCCGGATCGGTCGCGACCAGTCCGGCCTCACGCTTGTTCCAGGTGTCCAGCAATTCTTTGGAGGGCAGGCAGCCAATCAGGCCCGGGTGAATCAGGCCAGCAAATTCCACATTGGGAATGTGCCGGGATTTGGTGAACATGCCGTTGAAGTCCCAGATGGATTTCTGGGCCTCCGGGAAGTGTTCGGTCAGGAAGCCACCGCCGTTCTGCTTGGAGAAGAACCCGTTAAAGCCCCACTGGCTCTCTTCGAACGTGCCGATGTCGAGGATGTCGACTTCCAGCAGGTCGCCCGGCTCTGCGCCCTCGACCCCGATCGGTCCCGACAGGAAGTGAACCTGGCTGAGATCAACATCGCGCACGTCGTCGGCGCTGTCGTCGTTCTTGATCTGGCCGCCGGTCCAGTCATAGCACTCAACGATGAAATCGTCGCCCGGCTTGACGGTGGCCACCAGCGGAATATCCGGGTGCCAGCGGTTGTGGATTTTGTCGTTCTCATAGGCCGACTTGTTCAGATCGATCTTGATAATGGTTTCAGCCATAGCGGGCGCTCCTTGGTGTTGGCTTGCACGATTAGGTAACGGCTTTACTATCCGAAATCCCGTGCCGGTGAGGTATTCGCGAAATGCCCCCGGTGCCTACGTCATTCGACGTATTGGTGCACCGTGACCGTCCTGCCCTGCAGGCCGGCTTCAAACCGGCGGCAGTCCGGATACGCCAGCAACGCCCGGGCAACGGCGGGTTCCAGCCGCTGGCGAAAAGCCCGCAGCAGTTCCCGGGCGCCATAGCGAGCGTCGTAGCCACGGCACAGCTCTTCTCGCAGCTCAGGCGCCAGCGACAGCTCGGCGTGCTTTTTGGACAACCGGCGATTGAGGCCCGCCAGCTCAATGTCCAGCAGGGCTTCCAGCCAGTTGTCGGTAAGTCGGTTGAAGGTGAGGATCTGATCAATCCGGTTGAGGAATTCCGGGTCAAAGTGCCGGCGCAGAGCGGTATCGCGAATGGCCTCGCCGTTGCCAGGTGATAAACCGAGCCAGCGGCGCCAGCCCCGCTGGTAGCCCTGCTCATACGTCTCCGCCTCCAGCGCACCGGCGTTGCTGGTCATGAAGATCAGGGTGTTGCGGAAGTCGATCTCGCGGTTGCCGGAGGGAAACACCAGCCGACCGGTGTCCAGCACGTTCAGCAGCGTGCGCACCACTTCCTTGCTGGCTTTTTCGATTTCATCAAACAACACAATGCCGGGTTTGCTGAACGAGCCCTGTACCTTGTCCAGATCGAACAGGCTGTGGCCTTCCTTGCTGCCCACGTAGCCCGGCGGTGCACCGGTCAGGGCTGCGGCGTAATGCTCCTGGGCCAGGGTGTTCATGTCGATACGGCACAGGCCATCGCGATTACCGTGGATGGCTTCGGCAATGAGGCGCACGGTTTCGGTTTTGCCCACGCCGGTAGGACCCAGGAACAGGTGCACCGCCAGCGGCCGGTTGTCCTCGCCGATATCGGCTTTCACCCGCACCAGCATGGATTCCATGGCCGCCAGGGCCTCATCCTGGCCGACGATATTTTCCCGCAGTCTGGCCATCACGGCCTCGGGCTCGAAGCGGAACCGGGAAGCACGAACCGGGCCTGAGGCGGCCCGGTTCTTTTCAATGGTTTCCCGATTGGCTTCCAGCCGTTCGTTGATAAACGGCATGAACGCCTCCCGGGCTCAGGCCCCTGCGGATTTTTCCTTGCCGTCGAACGGCAGCTCGCCCACCGGGCACTCGGCGGTACCTACCGTCTTCCGGGTCATGGCCTCCACGTTTTCCTGCGCCTTCTGGGCGTCCATCACCCAGGTACGGTAGAACTCGAACGGACAGTCGGCCACGCCCTTGTCGCCGTCCCCGGAGGCATGCACACCGGTGTAGCCCCGGTGCAGCAGCTTGAACAGGTGATTCTGGGACTGGTCGTTCGCACGGGCATCACGGATCTGGCTTACGGACAGCTGGGCATACTGAATGCCCATGTCTTCCTCACCGCATTCCCCGAGGGTACGGCCATCGAAGCCAATGATCGCGGAGTGGCCGAAGTAGGAATACACGCCGTCAAATCCGGCGGCGTTGGCCACCGCAACGTAACAGTTGTTGGCCCAGGCCATGCTCTTGGCCATCATCACCTGCTGTTCCTTGGCCGGGTACATGTAGCCCTGACAGCGAACAATCAGCTCCGCCCCCTTCATGGCGCAATCGCGCCAGATCTCGGGATAGTTGCCGTCGTCGCAGATGATCAGGCTGATCTTCATGCCCTTTGGCCCCTCGGTGACGTAGGTGGTGTCACCCGGATACCATCCCTCGATCGGACACCAGGGGATACACTTGCGGTATTTCTGGACGACCTCACCCTCGTTGTTGATCAGAACCAGGGTGTTGTACGGCGCCTTGTTGGGGTGATCCTCGTGTCGCTCTCCGGTGAGCGAAAACACGCCCCAGGTGTTCGCCTCACGACAGGCGGCGGAGAAGATGGCCGTTTCGTCACCGGGCACGGTGGCCGCGGTTTCCATCATTTCCTCGTTGTCGTACATGATGCCCATGGTGCTGTATTCCGGGAACACCACCAGGTCCATGCCCGGCAGGCCCACCTTCATGCCCTTGATCATCTCGGCGATGGCGCGGGCGTTATCGAGCACCTCGGCGCGGCTGTGCAGGCGCGGCATCTTATAGTTGACCACCGCCACCCCGACGGTATCGCTGCTGCTGGAAATATCACCGTGTCGCATAACTTGGCTCCTCGCTTTCGTTGAGCGGATTCAGACCGCCAGATAGCTGGCGATCTTGTTCTGGTCGGCGTCCTCTTTGTCTTCCTGGTGAACGATGTCGCCTTTCTCGATCACCAGAATCCGGTCGGCGATCTCCATCACGAAGCTGAGCACCTGCTCGGACACCACGATGGACAGGCCGCGCTCGTCGCGGATACGTTTCAGGGTGCGCGCCATCTCCTGAATGATGGAGGGCTGGATGCCTTCGGTGGGCTCATCCAGCAGCAGC
>NZ_DDOI01000104.1:9597-9795 GCF_002341575.1 Marinobacter sp. UBA2498
TCGCCCACCGCCGCCAGGCCGGTCTCGATGTTTTCGCGCACCGTGAGGGCGGGGAAAATCATTCGCCCCTGGGGCACGAAACCGAGCCCGGCGCGCACCCGCTGAAAGCTTTTCATGGCGCTGAGGTCGGTGTGGTTCAGGGACACGCTGCCGGCACGGCTGGGGGTCATGCCGATCAGGGATTTCATCAGCGTGGTC
>NZ_DDOI01000128.1:0-562 GCF_002341575.1 Marinobacter sp. UBA2498
TTCCGTCTGACCGGGCGGCGGATATTCCGCATGGCGCCGCTGCATCACCACTTTGAACTGAAAGGCTGGCCGGAGCCACGAGTGATTGTCCGGTTCTGGGTTATCACGGTCGTTCTGGTCCTGATTGGCATTGCCAGTCTGAAACTGAGATAGGAAAGCGCTGCAACTATGAGTGTCATTGTTTCGGATCGTCGCACACTGATCGTAGGGCTCGGTAAAACCGGGCTTTCCTGCGTGCGCTATCTGTCCGAACAGGGGCGGGACGTTGCTGTGGCCGATAGCCGCACGGCTCCTCCGGGTCTTGATCAGCTGAAGGTCGGTTGGCCGGATATTCCGGTACACCTCGGGACCTTTGACGCAGAGCTGTTTGCCGGTTTCAACGAACTGGTGGTCAGCCCGGGAATCAGCATTGCCGAACCAGCCATTGCAGCTGCCGCCCGCCAGGGAGCAAGAATCCGGGGTGACATTGATCTGTTCGCCGAGGCTGCCGATGCGCCGATCGTCGCGATCACAGGCTCCAATGGCAAAACCACCGTCACCACACTGGTGGGTGAGATGGCCA
>NZ_DDOI01000128.1:736-6510 GCF_002341575.1 Marinobacter sp. UBA2498
CTCAACCTCAGTGACGACCACATGGACCGTTACCCCAACAAGATGGCGTATTTCCAGGCCAAGCAGCGGATATTCCGGGGTTGCAAGAACGCCATTGTTAATCTGGACGATGCCTTGAGCACACCCATGGCAAGGGACAACCTGAGGTTCCTGTGTTTCGGCTTCCAACGGGTGAATCCGGAGACGTTCAGCACCCGGGACGATGACCAGGGCACCTGGATTACCTTCGGGTTTGATAACCTCTTGCTGGCCAGCGAGTTGAAGCTGATGGGTCATCACAACATCAGCAACGTGATGGCTGCTCTGGCACTGGGCCATGCCGCCGGGCTGCCCATGGATGTGATGCTCAGGGTAGCGCGGGAATTTCCGGGGCTGCCGCATCGCTGTGAATTCGTGCGCCGGCTGAAGGATGTGGACTTCATCAACGATTCCAAGGGAACCAATGTCGGCGCCACGGTCGCCGCTATTGAAAGCCTTGCCCCGGACAAGGGCAGAGTGGTGCTGATTGCCGGTGGTGATGGCAAAGGGGCTGATTTTACCGCCCTGGAAGCGCCCATCGCCCTGCATTGCCGGGCCGTGCTGCTGATCGGGCGTGATGCGCCGGCCATCGCCGATGTGCTGGGCAGCGGTATTCCGGTACACCGGGTAGGTAGCCTTGCCGAGGCGGTTTCCCGCTCTGCCGAACTGGCCATGCCCGGAGACCGGGTGTTGCTCTCGCCGGCATGCGCCAGCTTTGACATGTTCCGCGACTATCTTGATCGCGGTGACCAGTTTCGTTCTCTGGTGGAGGCCCTGTGATGCACGCAGATCTTCCACTCCAGAACCGGAACCAATGGCTTGGCGAGGTTCAGCCTCTGCCCATGCTGGTGATCAGTTCGGTCGCATTGCTGGTGATGGGCGTTGTCATGATTTCCTCGGCATCCATGGATATGGCCGCTGAAACCATGGGTAACAGCTACCACTATGTGATTCGCCAGCTGATGTTTGCCGGTCTTGGTTGCCTGCTGGCGCTGGTCGCCGTCAACGTTCCGGTGGCCTGGTGGGAGCGCAGTGGCTGGCTGCTCCTGGGTATCGGTCTGTTGGCCCTTGTTCTGGTGCTTACGCCGCTGGGACGTACCGTAAACGGCTCCACCCGCTGGATCCCGTTTGGTCTGTTCAACGTCCAGGTTTCGGAAGTGGCGAAGCTCTGTCTGATTGCCTACCTGGCCGGCTACGTGGTCCGTCGCCGGGATGAACTGCTCAATACCTGGCCTGGTTTCCTGAAGCCGTTGGTCGTCCTCGGTTTGGCATCGGTTCTGCTGGTTATTCAGCCGGACTTCGGTGCCACTGTGGTGTTGGTGACGGCAGCGGCGGGGATGATTTTCCTGAGCGGTGTCCGGCTGAGCCGGTTCGTGCCCCTGATCGGCACGCTGGTGGTCCTGGGTGCCATTCTGATCGTTACCCAGCCTTACCGTCTGAAACGGGTTGTCAGCTATCTCGATCCCTGGAAAGACCAGTTCGACAGCGGTTACCAGTTGACCCAGTCCCTGATTGCCTTCGGTCGCGGAGACTGGGGTGGTGTCGGCCTGGGTAACTCCATCCAGAAGCTGTTCTATCTGCCGGAGGCCCACACCGACTTTATCTTCGCCATTATCGCTGAGGAATTCGGTCTCCTGGGATCCTTGCTGGTACTCAGTCTGTTCACCCTGCTGGTGGTGACCGGATTCGTCATTGCCCGCCGGGCCGAGAAGGCGGACATGCCGTTCGGCGCCTGTTTTGCCTATGGGCTGACCCTGCTGATTGGCCTGCAGGCAGGCATCAACATGGCGGTTAGCACCGGGCTTCTGCCAACCAAGGGGCTGACTCTGCCGCTGGTGAGCTACGGTGGATCCAGTCTGATGATTACCTGTATCTGCATTGGCGTTCTTGCCCGTGTGGAAATGGAGCGCCTGGATCAGGAAAAGCTGGCCCGAGAGAAAACCGGTCCGAAGACGCGGGGAGGTGCGGTGTATGACTGAACAGCGTCGCTTCCTGATGATGGCCGGCGGTACCGGCGGGCACGTGTTCCCGGCCCTGGCAACGGCTCGGGCGCTTGAGGCTCGTGGCCACCAGGTGTACTGGCTCGGAGCCAGTGGCGGAATGGAACAGAGGCTGATCGGCGAAACCGATATCCCGCTGTCACTGATTCATATTTCCGGTTTGCGGGGCAAGGGTAAGCTCGCTCTCTTGCTGGCGCCGTTCCGGCTGATGCGGGCGCTGGGTGAAGCCTTCACCATCCTGCGCCGGGTTCGCCCGGATTGCGTTGTAGGCATGGGCGGATTTGTTACCGGGCCCGGTGGTGTTGCCGCCTGGCTGAACCGTACGCCGCTGGTGATTCATGAACAGAACGCCATCGCCGGAATGACCAACCGCATCCTGGTCAGGTTTGCAGAAACCGTGCTGGAGGCTTTTCCGGGTAGCTTCGGGCCGAAAGTGGTTACCCGCTGTACCGGCAATCCGGTGCGGGAAGACCTCGCGGCCTTGCCTGTTCCGGAAAGGCGCCTGGCGGACCGTGAAGGTGCTCTCAGATTGCTGGTGATCGGCGGCAGTCTCGGCGCGCAGGTCTTTAATGAGCAGCTCCCCGAGGCGCTGGCGATGTTGCCGGAAGGTGACCGGCCCGTGGTCCGCCACCAGTGTGGTGAGCGCCATGCCGAGGCGGCGAAGCAGGCCTATGAGGAGCATGGCGTGGAGGCGGCCGTTGAGCCGTTCATCAAGGACATGGCCGAGGCCTATCAGTGGGCCGACCTGGTGCTGTGCCGGGCAGGCGCGTTGACCGTTTCGGAATTGTGCGCCGCGGGTATCGGCGCTGTCCTGGTGCCTTTTCCCCACGCCGTGGATGATCACCAGACGAAAAACGGGCAACAAATGGTGTCGGCGAAGGCAGCCATTCTGATTCCACAGGCAAAAATGACCCCGGCGGTGCTTGCGGAAACCCTGGGTGATCTGGCCCGGAATCGTGACCGGGTAAACGAAATGGCGAAGGCCGCCCGAACATTGGCCCGCCCTGATGCAACGGAGAGAGTCGTGAATTACTGTCTGGAGGCCGCCAATGGCTGATGCAAATAATCCGCCCCTGGTCTATCAGGTGCCTGAAATGCGCCGGATCCGTCACATCCACTTTGTGGGGATTGGTGGTGCGGGGATGAGCGGCATCGCCGAGGTTCTCAAGAATCAGGGCTACGACGTTTCCGGATCGGATCTGAAAGAAGGGGCGGTTACCGATCGTCTCAAGGGTATGGGCGTAGAAGTGCAGATCGGTCACCGGGAAGAGAACAGCGCCAGTGCCGATGTGGTTGTGGTGTCTTCAGCGGTGTCTGCGGAAAACCCGGAAGTCGTGGCGGCTCGCAGTCGTCGGGTGCCGATCGTCCCCAGGGCGGAAATGCTGGCGGAAATCATGCGCTACCGTCACGGCATCGCCGTGGCCGGAACCCATGGCAAGACCACGACCACCAGCCTGATTGCATCCATTCTGGGCGAGGCGGGTCTGGACCCGACCTTCGTGATTGGCGGCAAGCTGAACAGTGCCGGCACCAATGCCCAACTGGGAGGGTCCCGTTATCTGGTGGCAGAGGCGGATGAAAGTGATGCGTCTTTTCTGCACCTGACGCCGGTGATTTCAGTGGTGACCAACATCGAAGCGGACCACATGGACACCTACGGCGGCGATGTCGAGAAACTGAAGCAGACCTTCGTGGATTTCCTGCACAACCTGCCGTTTTACGGTGTTGCGGTGATGTGTGTGGATGATGGTTACGTTCAGGAGATTATTCCCCGGATTTCCCGGGCGATTATTACCTACGGCATCGAAAACCCGGAGGCGGATTACCGTGCCGAGAGCATCAATTCCGATGGTTTGCGGACTCACTTCGTGGTGAAGCGTCCGGCCGGTCGCAGTGATCTGACAGTCGAGCTGAAAATGCCGGGCCGACACAATGTCCTGAACGCGCTGGCGGCCATTGCCGTGGCCACAGACGAGGGCGTTGACGATGACGCCATCTGCCGCGGGCTGGCGGGCTTTGCCGGGGTCGGGCGCCGGTTCCAGGTTTACGGCGATTACCAGACCTCCAAAGGCACGGTCACCCTGGTGGACGATTACGGACACCACCCCACGGAAGTGGAGGCGGTTATCCGCGCGGCACAAGATGCCTGGCCGGATCGGCGTCTGGTCATGCTGTACCAGCCGCACCGCTTTACGCGGACCCGTGACCTCTATGAAGACTTTGTCCGGGTGCTGTCGGAAGTGGACGGCTTACTGCTGATGGATGTTTATTCCGCCGGCGAACCGGCGATTCCGGGTGCCGATGGCCGGGCCCTTTGCCGCAGCATTCGCCAGCGCGGGCAGGTAGAGCCGGTCTTTGTCGAGGATAACCGGGAAATTGAAGCCCTGTTGGCCAATGTCCTGCAGGATGGCGACCTTCTGATAACCCAGGGAGCCGGCGATATCGGTGGTGTGGCTTCGCGGCTGGCGGCCGCAGGAGTGATTGCGGGTGAGTGATATGCATCATAACGAAGCACAGGCCTATCAGGCAGATCCCGAACTCGTGAGATCACTTGGGCGCGTTGCGGTCTTCATGGGCGGCGATTCCGCCGAGCGGGAAGTGTCCCTGAAGAGTGGCAAGGCTGTGCTGGCGGCGCTGGTATCGGCCGGTGTGGATGCCTATGCCCAGGACGTCAAAGGCTGCCTGCTGAGAACGGTTGATAACCCGCAATTCGATCGTGTCTTCATTGCCCTGCATGGCAGGGGCGGCGAGGACGGTACGTTGCAGGCCATTCTGTCGCAGGCCGGGATTCCGTATACCGGCAGTGAAATGCTGGCCTCCGCACTGGCCATGGACAAGCTCAGGACGAAGTACGTGTTCGAAGGTTGCGGCTTGCCAACGCCGAAGTTCCGGACCATGTCCGGTGCAGACCAGGCGAATCAGATTATCGGCGAACTGCGGGCGCCACTGAGCGTGAAGCCTTCCCGGGAAGGCTCCAGTATCGGCATCCGCAAAGTGTATACCGCGGCAGAATTGGCAGAAGCCTACGAAGCCGCGGCCGCGCTGGATAGCCTGGTACTGGTGGAGGAGTGGATCGAGGGGCCGGAGTTCACCGTCAGTCTGCTGCAGGACCAGGCGCTTCCGGCGATTGGCCTGAGCGCCAGCACCGACCACGTCTTTTACGATTACGACGCCAAGTACCTGGCGGACGACACCCGCTATCAAATTCCCTGTGGCCTGGCACCCGAGGACGAAGTTCGCCTCCAGCACCTGGCACTGGATGCGTTCCGGGTTGTCGGCTGCCGGACCTGGGGCCGGGTCGACATTATGCAGGACAGCGACGGCCAGTTCTGGCTGCTGGAAGTGAATACCGTGCCCGGGATGACCGACCACAGCCTCGTGCCTATGGCGGCCAGGGCGGCAGGCATCAGTTTCGAGGAACTGGTGGTCCGGATACTGAAGGACACCCTGGAGGGCGCCGATGCTTGAGACACTGCTGATCCGGAGCCGGGCGACACCGTCCGAGCCCCCGCGGCGCCGGGGGGCAACGTCCCTTGGCCCTGAGCGGGACCGGTTTGGCGTGTTGAAGGGTGTGCTGGCGGCCGTGCCCTGGCTTCAGGTGGGCATGGGCGCCGTGATTGTACTGTTGGCCGCCCTGGTGCCCTGGGGTACCGGCAAGGTGCTGGGTGCCATGGATCAGCAGATCCTGGCGGTGGATGTGAAAGGGGATTTTGTGGGCGACAGCCGGGTAGCCATTGAGCGCGCTGCCGGCGACTG